>JAYUUS010000179.1:0-3639 GCA_043754435.1 Rhodanobacteraceae bacterium | reverse complement strand
ACCAACGCCAGCAATGACGTCGCCTCAGATACCGATTTTGTCGCGCTGTATTTGGATGGTTTTGAGGATTGATGCCGCTTGATCGGTTGGGGTTTGCTAATTTGCGACATTGGCATCGCCGCCCAAAAACATGTCGTCCAGTTCTTCAATCAGCTCCCGGGGCGCACGATATTGGTAATGCCCAGCGCCGCCCAGCTCAGGCTGCAGGCCAAACGCACGCACAAACAGGTAGTGCGCGCCGCCAAAATGCACATCAAAATCATAATCAGGCAAGCTCAGCTTGAGATAGCGATGCAGGGCGAGCGCGTACAATAAATGCTGTAGATGATAAAAATGCTGCGCCATCGCCGCTTCCAGGGCCGCGCCGCTGTAGTCCTGCAAACTTGCGCCCAGCCAGTTGCTTTTGTAGTCCAGCAGATAGAATTTGCCGCCGTTTTGAAACACCAGATCAATAAAACCAATCAGCATGCCGTTAACGTGATCCAGCGCTTGCTCGGGCAAAAATAACAGCGGCAAGCCAAAACGCGGCCCCAGTTTGGCTAATGCCCGGTAATCCAGACCGCTAACTGGTAGCTGGAAGCCTAACTCAGCAATGCAGTTTTTGGCATTTAGGCGCGCTATATTAACCGCAGGGGTCAAATTTAGATCTGGAACGAGCGCTTGCTGGCGGTTGCGCCGCACCAGCGCCAAAACCGCCTGCGTGCTTTGCGCATCCGTGACAAAGCCAAATTCGCTGAGCCGCGCGGCGACTTGATCGGCATCAAGTTCAGCTGCCGCTGGCAGGGCGTCCTCAAAAAGCGTGTGCAACGCTAAACCAAAATTAGGGCCTCTAAATTTTTCTAAGGCGATGATTTCAGGATGTGCATCGATGGGCAAAAGCGCGATTTGCGCGGCATCTTGCAGTGTATCGGTAGCCCCAATCTCGGCGATCAACTCAGAATTCGGCGTGCGCGCATCAGTTTCGTTGACGGCAGCCACGTCCGATTTTGCTTCAGTTTGCGTCATGCTCGAAAAGCTGATGCGCCGCTGCGGCGGCCGTAGCGCGGGCAGCAGCTCAACCCACAGCGCTGTCGGCTTCGCCGTTGCAGACGCGCTTACTGTTTTTAAAGGCGTAAAATCCGGCACTTCACGCGCTAAACAGCCGATGTTTTCATGCTTGAACAGCAGCTCCAACCCCGCACGCCAGGGCTTAAGCGCCACGGCAGCGGGCGCTGGCGCTGGCGGGGGCTCGGCATTGATTTGATCTTCCCATGCTGGCTCAGCTTGTTCGGCTACTGGCTCGGCCGCCAACTCCGCAACGGGCACTAGGCGCTGGGCAGCCGTGACTTGCGCCAAATGCCAGCCTAACGCGGCGCTTTCTTTGACGCTATCCGCCGTGAAATAGACATTGACCGCCTGTTTGGCGCGGGTCAGTGCGACGTATTGCAGGCGCAGCAGCTCGGCTAAAGTTTCGTCCGCCTCAATTGCGATTGCACTCTCAAAATCAGCCGAGCCCGCATCACACTCAAGCCCCTGCGCACCGGGAATGATGGCGACATGGGTATCAGGCGCCTTGGCAAAGCTCAACGTCGGCAAATAAACCAGATCAAATTCCAGCCCTTTAGCTTTGTGCACCGTCAGCACCTGCACCTGCGCGCCCGCTTGCACGCGGCGGCGCTCAGTGCTGTCGTTGTGATCGGGCTGCTCAATGTGTGCATTTACCGCCTGCCACAGGGCCTGCGCGTAGCCGGTACTGTTTTCGCGCAGCTTGGGCTTTGCTGCCAGCAGCGCTTGTGCCTCCAGGGCTAGCAATTCGGCCAAATGGCTGGCGTCGCGCGCAAACTGGGCATCGGCGCAAACCGGCTCAATGGCTAAGCTCAAACACAAATAGCCAATGCCGCGCGTCAGGATTTGGGAAAGGTAGTGCTCTACCCAAGTAAATAGCGCGCGCTCGTCTAATGCACTGACGCTATCCAGTGCATCAAGCTGCAGCGCCAGCCGCGCTGCGCGTGCGCGAGTCAAATCGGCGGGGGCTGCAAGCGCACACAGTACACTTTGCAAAACTTGCGCGGCCGGCGATTGATACACGCCCAAACTAGCGCTGGCAGACGCATGCACCCCCAATTCGCGCAAATAGTCCTGCGCCGTGCGCACTTGGCTGTTGGTGGACAGTAATAGCGCGATGCTGGGTGCTGCCTCAGTTTGACCAGCAGGCGCCGCAAATGCATTTTTGATGTCGCTGCAAGCGGCGCGTATACACGCATCAGTTGCCGGGTAGCGTTGTTGTGCATCCAGCACTTCAATAAAAAGCAGTGGCTTAATCGAGGCGGTCAACGCAGCGCTATCACTACGTCCAACTAAGGCGGCGCGAAAAGCAATATCTGCGCTGTGAAAAGGCTGTGCGACGGCACCGTAAAAACCATTCAGCGCCGCAACCAGTGGCGCAGTCGCGCGATAGTTGTGCTGCAAAAAAAAGCGCTCGCAGGCTTTGGTGGCGCGCACAAAGGTGTGCACGTCAGAGCCGCGAAAACGATAGATCGACTGCTTTGGATCACCAACCAACACCAGACCGCCGCGTGTACCGTAAATCGCCTGCAAAATCGCCCACTGCTGGGCGTCGGTATCTTGAAATTCATCAATCAAAGCAACGGGATAGCGTTGGTGGATGGCATTCACCAGTTGCTCTGCCGCGTGGTAGTCAAATGAGTGCCCTTCAATGGGGGCCAGCCGCTCAGCAAGCTGCTCAATCATGGAATCAAAGCTGACCCCGCCGCGCGCGGCCAAGCTAATGCTGCGGCTTAAGCGCACTTCCGTGACTAGGCTATTGAGGAGCGTGGCAAACTCAGCCCGTATGGCGAATTCGTGCACACGCGCAAAATGACAGAGCTTAGCCAGCGTCGGGTTGTCCAACATTGATCGACGCGCCTTTTTAAACTGCGCGGATTCGGGCTGCACAAAGATCGCTAAACTGGCTTTGGGTAATTGCCGCCCTACGCCTCTGTTGAGTGCGCGCAGCAAGTCTTCAATGGCGCGCTTCGCGTCAATGCGCAGCCGCCATTCGCCCGACGCATCTGCCAACGCCTCTTTTAAGGCTTTGTGAAACGACGGGGTAAAAAGTGCAGCGCGGGCTTTGCGATAGTTTTCTGCGTCGGCTCTAGCGACCGGGCGCAGCGTGATGCGGCCATTTCTCAGCACGCGCCTAACGCCATCCCTGAGCGCTGTCAAAAATGGCTCGTCTAAGGCGTCTAACTGCACCTCAGACAGCACTTTTACATCGGTGAACCGACGTCTAAACGCATCATCAAGCGCTGCTTCAGTCAAGGCATCGCCGTCCTCAATGTCGGCGTCTATATTGCCCGGAATCAGATCAAAACTGCTTAACAGCTGTCGGCAAATCCCATGCAGGGTGCGGATTGGCATCTCGTCGATCTGTAGCATCGCGCGCGCTAAAATCTTTTCGTCGCGCAAACGCACGCTGGCTTTAATGCGCGCGCCATCAGTTTGCCAACGCGCGCTTAAATACTGCGCCAGCGGGTCCGTGCTTGCCATGGCGTTTTGTGTGGACGCGATTCGCCTCGCATCCTTCGGGCGTAACGCGGCAAAATACGCTTGCCGGATTCGCTCCGTCACGCGCACTCGCAGCTCTAAGGTTGCCGCGTC
>JAYUUS010000178.1:0-3644 GCA_043754435.1 Rhodanobacteraceae bacterium | reverse complement strand
TGCCAAATTCGGTCGTTTGCGTCACGCTGATAATGCGCGGCTGCGGCGAATGCATGCCGCGATTGGTGCGCAACGCTTCGCTTGCTTTGGACAAATCCAGTTTGTCGCCGCGCGCATCGCCAATCAGGTGCAGCTTTAAGCCTTGCGCGAAAAACTCCGGTGCTGCGGATTCGTCTTTTTCTATATGCGCTTCATTGCTGCAAAACACACTTTCAAATGGCGCACGCAGCGCGCCAATCGCCAACGCGTTTGCGGCGGTGCCGGAAAACACGAAAAAAATCTCCGCCTCAATCTCAAACCACGCGCGCAGCGCATCAATGGCCTGGGCGGTAATCGCGTCACTACCATACGAGGGCGCAGGCGCGCTGCCGGTGAGTTCCGTGTAGGCAGTCAGCGCTTCGGGAGTTGCTGGTGCGGTGTTGTCGCTGGCAAAAGCATAGCCATGCGGGTTTTCGATAATCTCAGTCATGCTCAAATTAAAGCCCCCGGCTGGCTTGAGCGACAGCGCGAAATACCGCTCGACCCTTATTCATGGTTTCATCCCATTCCTTTTGTGGATCACTGTCGGCGACGATCCCCGCACCGGTTTGCACGGACAAACGCCCGTCTTTAATCACCGCTGTGCGGATTGCAATAGCCAAGTCTGACTCGCCGCGCCAATTAATGTAACCCACCGCACCACCGTACAAATTGCGCTTCACCGGCTCCAGCGCTTGGATAATTTCGACTGCGCGAATTTTCGGTGCGCCCGACAATGTGCCCGCCGGAAAACATGCGCGAAATACATCAAAGCAATCTAACCCTGGCTGCAATTTGCCCACGACTTGCGAAACGATGTGCATAACGTGCGAATAGCGCTCGATCACCATTTGATCCGGCACCCGCACCGTTCCCGGCACCGCCACACGGCCAACATCATTGCGGCCCAAGTCAATCAACATTAGGTGTTCGGCTAACTCTTTCGGATCGCTCAATAGTGCTGCGGCATTGGCATCGTCCAGTTCCGGCGTTATACCGCGCAACGCGGTACCGGCGATGGGCCGGACAGTGACCTCGCCATCTTGGGATCGGAACAAAATCTCCGGGCTGGCACCTACAATATGGGTATTGCCCAAATTCAGCATATACATATAAGGACTAGGGTTCATCGCCCGCAGCGCACGATAGACATCCAAGGGCCTTGCGGTAAAGGGCACGCTCATGCGTTGGCTCAAAACCACTTGAAACGCATCGCCGGCCAAAATGTATTCCTGCGCTTTACCGACCGCATCTTTGAAACCCGCTTCACTGAAGCCCGAGCGAAAATCGGCCTCGTTGATGGCAAGCGACGCCAGCGCATCCGGGTAGCTCACGCCGCCCAAACGTAGCTGGTGACTGAGCTGGTTCAAACGGTGCTCGGCTGCGCTAAGCGCGCCGTCGATGTCTGGATCGGCGTGTACGATCAACGAAATAACGCCTTTTTTCAGATCAAACACCGCCAGCTCATCGGCCAGCATTAGCACCACATCATCTAAACCTAACTCATCTGGATTTGCATCACTTTTGATTTTTGGCTCAATGTAGCTCAATGTTTCAAAGCCGAAATAGCCTACTAGCCCGCCGGAAAATTTCGGTAAATTAGGGATATCAGCCACTTCAAAGCTGCGCGAAATCGCTGCCAGTTCGCTAATCGGGTCGCTTAATTCGCGGCTTTCCAGCAATTGTCCATGTTCTTCAATGCGCAAAGTGGTGCCGCGCAAGCGATATACCGTTTTCGCGGGCAGGCCAATGATCGAATAGCGGCTCCAGCGGTCGCCGCCTTCGACTGACTCCAGCAAAAAGCTATTCGGCTGATTCGCCAATTTTAAATACGCCGACAGGGGTGTATCTAAATCCGCACGCACTTCGCGCACGATTGGGGTGCGGCGGTAGCGGCGGGGTTGCGTGGGCGTCGTTGGGATCATGGCCTTCCTTGGCAAAGCATTATCGGGCTGAAGTATGCCCAAAGTTTGGCTTTGCGGGGGCGCGCGCAAGCCTTTAGCGTGTATCCTTAAGTTGAACTGACAATAAATCACGCAGTACCTATGTCCGCAATAACTATATGAACATTATTGTTAAATTTTTTTACCTTAAAGCATGACGACTGCAACGCTCAAACTACAGCCCGGAGAGGTCGTATTTCGCGAAGGCGATGCGCCGGGTGCCGCGTATTTGATTGAAAGCGGTAAAGTTGAAGTGTCGGTGATGCAAAGACAGCAGCGCTTAGTGCTTAGCTATTTAGGTGCCGGGGATTTGCTAGGTGAAATGGCCGCTATCGACGATGCCCCGCGCTCAGCTGAAGCGCGTGCGGTCGAGCCCAGTGTACTGACCATTATTGAACGGGATCAAATACACGAGCGCCTGAACGAGGCAGACCCGATTGTGCGCGCACTCATGGGCAGCTTATTACACCGCTATCGCTCTGGCCTGCATGTAGCGCGTGGAAGCGCGGGCTTAGCTTCTGCGATTAGCCCTGGGCCTAACGCCGCGATTGGAAGCGCAAAACTTGCCGGGCAAGCAATCAATAAATTTCGCTTAGAGAGCCAATTGATGCGTGCCATTAAAAACGACCAGCTTTCGGTCGTGTTCCAGCCGCTTTATGAATTTGCCACTCAGCGTGTGGTCGGTTTTGAAGCGCTCACGCGCTGGGCGCATCCAGAGCGCGGCAATATTTCACCGGCAGAGTTTATTGCGCTCGCGGAAGAAACCTCGTTGATCTTGCCCGTCGGGCAATACGCATTGCGAAAAAGCTGTGAAGCACTCAAGCGGCTTGGCCTCGAATTTCCAGACTGCTTTGTTGCTGTGAACATATCCGCACGCCAGTCGGCCGTGCCGGATTTTGCCGAACTGATTGAACAGCAAGCGCATATGGCCGGCATCGACCCTAAGCGCTTAGAGTTGGAAATTACCGAAAGTTTAACGCTGGACTATGATCTGGTACGCGCACTTATTGATCGCTGTCATAGCTTGGGAATACGCATTAGCCTGGACGATTTCGGCACGGGTCTGTCGAATTTGGGGCATTTGCATGAATTGGAATTCGACAACGTCAAGCTTGACCAAGCTTTTACCCGCCAGATGATGACCTCACAGCGCTGCTTTGAACTGGTGCGCGGCATCGTCAATATGATTCATGCGATCGGCGCAAAAGTGATCGCCGAAGGCGTAGAAACCCGTGAACAAGCGGAAAAATTACGCGGCTTAGGCGTGGAATACCTGCAGGGCTGGTACATAGGCCGCCCCGCGCCGCCTGAAGATATGGCGTGGTTTTTAGCGCGAGTGGGAATGCCTTAAGGATTGATTGAAGATTGATTAGAAGCATAAAAAAGCCCCAAGTCGTTGATAACTAAGGGCTTTTGAACGCTTTTGAAGCTATTTGAATTGCTTAGTTGGTGCCAAAAGAGGACACGCGAAATCCACATAAAGCCTTTGTTTAATTGAACTTCGACAACACACCCTTAAGCAATACCCCCAAAAATACCCCCATATTGGTCACGCTAGGCCCGAACTGCTTAAATTTCGCCCTTTGAATCGGCGGCTAAACTGGCGCTAAATCATATTTGCACGGTGCAGGCGCAACAACTAGTTTTGGCCGCTTCCGCCTGGGTCGAATTGGTCAGCTATAC
>JAYUUS010000177.1:0-11076 GCA_043754435.1 Rhodanobacteraceae bacterium | reverse complement strand
CCCGGCGCTTGGTGGACCCCGAAAAACGCTGAACGGATGTTAGCGCTGCGCTTGGTCCGAGCCAATCGCGACTGGAAACACTATTGGGCGAGCCTCGGAGAACACTCCACCCACGAGCGCCATGCCGCCTGAGTTCAATTCATTTCCCTGCAGTTTGAATTGCACCCGTTTAGAACTTGACTTAATTTCCAGCTGCTAAAAAACTAACCCGGAATTATTGCCAGTACTTCAACCTATCCCAAACACTCGATTACAAAGCTGCGTTAAAGGCTGCGAATACAGTCCGAGCAACGCGAGCAGCAGCGTATTCAGCAATAAAACCGCGCGTACATCCAGGCCGGCATTTGATGTTGCATCGGATTCTGGCTCATCAAAATACATCACCTTGATCACGCGCAAGTAATAGTAAGAACCAATTACCGCAAAAATGGCGGCAATAAAAACCAGCACTTTCCAGGCTGCGCCAAGTGCCACAACCGCCATTAAAACCTGCAATTTAGCCCAAAAACCAATCAAGGGCGGAATGCCAGCGAGCGAGGCCATCACGATCAGCATCCCAAAGGCCATCCACGGGCTGCGCTTATTGAGGCCTTTGAAGTCATCAATGCGATCAAACTCTAAGCCTGCGCGTGACAGGCTGATCATGATGCCGAACGCCGCAGCGGTGCTGATCGAATAAACAATCACATAAAACAGCAGCGCCGAATAGCCGGCCGCATTCGCACTTAAAAGGCCAAGCATCATAAAGCCGACGTGGGAAATCGTGGAATAGGCCAGCATGCGCTTAAGGTTGTACTGCGCAATTGCGCCCAAATTACCGACGATGAGCGATGCCATTGCCAGCAGCGCCAGCATCTCTTGCCAGCGTGGCGTCAAATTGCCTAAACCTTCTGGTAGCAGGCGAATCGCCATGCCAACGGCTGCTAGTTTTGGCACGCTGGCGATAAACGCAGTCATCGCGGTCGGCGCGCCTTCATAAACGTCTGGTAACCACATATGAAACGGCACCGCGCCAAATTTGAACGCAAGGCCGATCACAATAAAGGCGAGCGCGAACGACATCAGCACCAAATTGCCCTTATCTGCGGTGTAAAGGCTGCCGAGTTTGGAGTTAATTTCAAACAGATCGAGCGAGCCGGTTAAGCCAAAAAGCAGGGACATGCCGTATAGCAAAATACCGGAAGCAAGCGCGCCGAGCACAAAATACTTCATTGCCGCTTCCGAGGCGACGCCGTTATCCCGATCCAGCGCGACGATGGCATAGGTTGCCAGCGCCATCAGCTCTAAACCCATATAAATCGTGACTAGATTTCCGGCCGATACCAGCACCATCATACCCAGCACCGCAAACAAGATCAGCACATAAAAGTTGCCAAAATACTGGCGTTTATTATCAAAATAGTGCCGCCCGTAGACGAAAACTAAGCCAGTCGCCAGCAGCATAAACAGCTTCAGCACGTCGCCTAAGCCATCGCGCACAAACAGACCAGCGGCGGAGCGATCCGGCGCGCCAAAATTCATATCAAGTGTGATCGCAAACGCGGCACCCAGCAGTGTTAGGGTTGATAGAAAATGCATCCAACCGCGCTGCTTTGGCCCGCTGAAGGCTTCAAACATCATTAAAAACAGGCTGGCCGATAGCACAATAATTTCCGGCAACATCGGGCGCAATTCGGCCATGCTTGACATCATCATTGGCCTACTCCTGTAGCGCCCATCACCTGTGCTGCCTCATCAACTTCCAAAGCTTTGTTCACTTGTATTTGTTCAATGAGCTTAGCGACACTGGGCTGCATCACATCCGTCAGCGGTTTGGGATACAAACCGAAAAACAGCGTATAGGCGGCGAGGGTGGCCATGACCGTCCATTCGCGCGGGCTTAAGTCATGCAGCGCTTTGACATTGTCATTGCTGACTTCGCCAAAAAACACGCGTTTTATCAGCCAAAGCGTGTAGGCAGCGCCCAAGATCAACGCGGTAGCGGCAGCGAAGCCGAGCCAGAAATTGGCCTGCACGGCCGCCAAAATCACCATAAATTCACCGATAAAGCCGCTGGTGCCCGGTAAGCCGCAGTTCGCCATACCAAAAAACACGGCAAAGCCGCCGAACCACGGCATCGTCTGTAGCACGCCGCCGTAGTCTTTAATCTGGCGAGTGTGCATGCGGTCATAGAGCACGCCAATCGCGCCGAACATGGCGGCCGAAACGAAACCGTGACTCAGCATTTGCATCAGTGCGCCCTGCAGCGCCAGTGCCGCACCATCGCCACGGCCATTGCTTGCCAACATGTAGGCAATAAATAGCCCCAATGTGACGAAACCCATATGCGAAATAGAGGAATAAGCGACCAGCTTTTTCATATCTTGTTGCACCAGCGCGATTAGACCGATGTAAATCACTGCAATCAGGCTTAACGCAATCACGATCCACGCTAATTCGGCGCTGGCGTCGGGCGTAATCGGTAAGGAAAAGCGCACAAAACCATAACCACCGATTTTGAGCATGATCGCTGCCAGCACCATCGAACCGCCGGTAGGTGCTTCGACGTGCGCGTCCGGCAGCCAGGTGTGAACCGGAAACATCGGAATTTTGACCGCAAAAGCCAAAAAGAACGCCCAGAACAGCCAAAATTGCTCGGTGCGATCCAGCGCCAATTCGTGCCAAGCCGCCAATTGAAACGAGCCGGATTTTTGATACAGATAAATCAGCCCGATCAACATAAAGATCGAACCCAAAAACGTATAGATAAAGAACTTAATCGAGGCATACACCCGGCGTGGCCCGCCCCACACACCGATAATGATAAACATCGGAATCAGCATCGCTTCGAAAAATACATAAAAAAGCATGGCATCTGCCGCGCAGAACACGCCAATCATCAAGCCTTCAAGGATTAAGAACGCCGCGTAATACTGGCATATTTTGTCGGTGATGACTTCCCAACCGGCAATCAACACGACGCTGGTGATAATTGCCGTCAACAGCACCAAAGGCAGCGCGATGCCGTCAACGCCTAAGTGATAGTTAATCGCAAACGCCGGAATCCACGGCACGTTTTCGACAAACTGCAATGACGCTAAACCAGGGGCAAAATCGGCCCACATTTTTACGCTCAAAGCCAGCACTAGCAATGAGCCAGCTAACGCCGCCCAACGTGCCAACGCTGCGCGCTTTTCACCCAAAGCCAGCACAAGCACGGCGGTGAGCATGGGTAGCCAAATAACTAGGCTAAGTAGGTATCCATTCGCGGACACTGATAAATTGGATTCCACGCGGTTCCCTCTACCGATACAACACAAAAAAGCCGAGCATCACGATCAATCCTAAGATCATGGTGAAGGCATACTGATATAAATAGCCGCTTTGCAGTTGACGCACACCGTGTGCCACGCGTCCAACTAATTTCGCCGAGCCATTGACCAATAGGCCATCGATCAGACCTTGGTCGCCACCTGCTGACAATAATTTGCCTGCACGCACCGAGCCCTTGGCAAACAGCCATTGATACAGCTCATCAAAATAGTATTTTTTATCTAAAAGCGTATGCAGCGGCCCGAGGAAGTCCTTTTCGCGATCGTCTTTGTAAGCAGACTTTAGATACAGCACGAACGCAAGCAGAGCGCCCGCTGCGGCGAGCCAAAATGGTAAATGCAGAAAGCCATCGAGCGCGAAATGTAGTGGGCCATGTTCTAAATGCTCAGCCAATGCTTCCATGCCTTTGCGGTTTCCTTGTGCAACAACAATGGCGCTACCGAAGAAATTGTCCACCAACATTGGCTTGGCAAAGAAAAAGCCGATGATTAGGGAGGGAATTGCTAGCAAAATCAACGGTAAAGTCACTACCCAACCGGGTTCATGCGGCGCGTGATGGTCGTCGCCATGCCCATGATCGTCATGTGCGTGTTCGTCATGCGCATGCTCGTCATGGCCATGCGCAGCCGCTTCACGCTTGGTGCCGTGAAAGGCCAAAAACAGCAGTCTAAACGAATAGAACGAGGTGACAAACACACCCGCCATGACCGCAAAATAGGCATAGCCTGCACCAAAACGATGCGTGTGATGTACCGCTTCAATAATGGCATCTTTGCTGAAATACCCGGAGGTTCCGGGGAAGCCAATCAAGGCCAAGGTACCGATCCAAGCGGTGGCACAAGTGATCGGTAAATACTTGCGCAAGCCACCCATACGGCGCAAATCTTGCTCGTGATGGAGCGCAATAATCACTGAGCCTGCGCCCAAAAAGAGCAGCGCTTTGAAGAACGCATGCGTCATTAAGTGAAACATCGCGGCCGAATACGCGCTGGCACCCAGCGCCACGGTCATATAACCCAACTGACTAAGCGTGGAATAGGCCACGACGCGTTTGATGTCGTTCTGCACGATGCCGATTAAACCCATAAAGAGCGCGGTGGTGGCACCGATGATTAAAATAAAGCTGAGTGCGGTCTCGGACATTTCAAACAGCGGGCTCATTCGGCTGACCATAAAAATGCCCGCCGTGACCATGGTGGCCGCGTGGATCAAGGCCGAAATCGGCGTCGGGCCTTCCATCGAATCGGGCAGCCAAACGTGCAACGGCACCTGCGCGCTTTTCCCCATCGCGCCAATGAACAGCAGAATGCAGGCAATGGTAGGCACCGACCAAAGCGCGTCGCCCCACAAATTCAGGGTTTGCCCGCCCATCGTTTGCGCTGCGGTATCGAAAATGGTGCGGTAATCCAGCGAGCCGGTGTACATCAACACAATCGCAATACCGAGCAGAAAGCCAAAATCGCCAACGCGGTTAACCAAAAACGCTTTCATATTGGCGAAAACCGCCGTTGGCTTTTTGTACCAGAAGCCAATCAGCAGATAGGACACCAAACCAACCGCTTCCCAACCAAAAAACAGCTGCAGCAGGTTATTAGCCATCACCAGCATGAGCATGGAAAAAGTAAATAGGCTGATATAGCTGAAAAAGCGCTGATAGTCCGGGTCTTCATCCATATAGCCGATGGTATAGACGTGTACCATCAAACTGACGAAAGTCACCACCACCATCATGGTTGCGGTGAGCCGATCCACCATAAAGCCGACGTGGGCGCTTAAATGGGCGATATCAAACCAGGTATAGACGTTGGCGTAGTAGTTTTCCGCGCCGTCAAATGCCAGCAGCTTAAACACATACATCGACAGCACCGCCGATACTGCAACGCCCAAAATCGTGACACTGTGTGCGCCATTTCGGCCAATTTGCTTGCCGAAAAAGCCCGCAATAATGGCGCCAAATAAAGGTGCAAGGGCAATGGTGAGCAATAAATTCTGAGTAATCATGCTGTTCCTCAACCGCGCATGGTGTCGAGTTCCTCGACATTGATGGTGCGGCGGTTGCGAAACAGCACCACCAAAATAGCCAAGCCAATCGCGCTTTCAGCGGCGGCCACGGTCAGAATAAAAAATACGAACACTTGTCCGTCCAACACGCCCAAATACTGCGAAAACGCGACAAAGTTGATATTAACCGCAAGCAGCATCAGTTCAATACACATCAACAGCACAATGACGTTTTTGCGATTTATAAAAATTCCCGCGACACTCGTGCAAAAGAGCAGGGCACCGACGATTAAATAGTGAGAGAGCGAAATCATTGTTTATGGCTCACGCGTTTATCGTTTGCTTTGTATGGCAAAACCAAAGGAATGTGCTTATCTGTAACGTTGTTCCGACGCGTGATCCAAATAATTAAGTAAATCAAAGCCGACAGCACTAATATTGGGAAAACCATTGCCTGCAAAAGCAGCATTGCTTGAATACTCATACCTTTTCCTCTGCTACAACTTTCGGTGTGCTGCTGGCAACCGAAACAATCTTCAAACGCCCCGCTTTGGTCGCTAAAACCTGCTGGGACGGATCTTGTACTTTCACGCCGGTGCGCTTGCGTAAAGTCAGCGCCACCGCCGCAATCGCTGCCACGAGCAATATGATTGAGGCAACTTCGAAGGGATAGACATAGCTGCTATAAAGTAAACGGCCCACTGCTTTCGTATTGCTGTAATCGCCCGCCAAGTGTGTAGGCATGGAGTATTTGTCGAGCCCAAAATATTTAAAACCTAATATTGAAAGCAATTCAAACGCCATGATTCCGGCAACCAATAGCCCGACCGGCAAATAGCGCGCGTAGCCTTCATGGAGCGGGTCAGTTTTGACATTGAGCATCATCACTACGAACAAAAACAGCACCATCACGGCCCCCACGTAGACCACAATCAAGGCCATCGCCAAGAATTCGGCCTGCAATAAGACAAATAACCCAGACGCGCTGACAAAGGTGAGCACTAAAAAGAGTGCGGCATGCACTGGGTTGCGGGCGCCGATCACGCCTAAGCCAGCGCCAACGGTGATTGTGGCAAACAAATAAAATAGAGCGAGCGTAATCGTCATAGTTTAAGGCCTAGCGATACGCGGCGTCAGCCGCACGGGCCGCAGCAATGTCACTTTCTAAGCGATCCCCTAAAGCTAAAAGCTTGGATTTCGTCAGAATGTTTTCGCCGCGATTTTCGAAGTGATATTCATGCACATCGGTTTCGACAATGGAATCAACTGGGCAAGATTCTTCGCAAAATCCGCAAAAAATACATTTGAACAGATCAATTTCATAGCGCGAGGTGCGCCGCGTACCGTCGCTGCGTGCTTCGGAGTCAATGGTAATCGCCAACGCTGGGCAAACTGCTTCGCATAATTTGCAGGCAATGCAGCGCTCCTCACCATTGGGATAGCGGCGTAGGGCATGCAGGCCACGGAAGCGGTTTGACTTAGGAAATTTTTCTTCCGGGTAGCGCACGGTGTAGGCGTAGTTCGCGCCTTTGAAAAAATACTTTAATGTCAGCCATAGGCCGGAAAGCAATTCCAGCAGCAATAGGCTTTTTAAGAAACGCAAGATTCGCACTAAATGCCTCGCTCAACAAAGTGGTAAGTGAATAGCACCGCCGTGACCACGATCCACACTAGCGTAATCGGAATCAAGATTTTCCAGCCCAAGCGCATGATTTGATCGAATCGAAAGCGCGGGAACGTGGCGCGAATCCACAGATAGCCGAACAAAAACGTGACCGCTTTGGCTAGCAGCCAAAACACGCTTGGCGCGCCAATAAAGCCCCAGCTTACCGGGAACGGGCTCAACCAGCCGCCCAAAAACATGATGGATGCCAAAAATGACAGCAAAATCATGTTGGCGTATTCGCCTAAGAAAAATAACGCAAATGCAGAGCCGGAGTATTCGACGTGAAAGCCCGCAACAATTTCGCTTTCGCCTTCTGCAACGTCGAACGGCGCGCGGTTGGTTTCGGCAACGCCAGAGATGCAGTAGACAATAAACATTGGAAACAAGGGCAGCCAGAACCATTCAAACAGGCCGGCATCGCCCTTTTGCGCGTTGACGATGTCGGTCAAATTTAAGCTTGCCGAGGCAATCAGCACGCAAATCAGCGCAAATCCCATCGCTAATTCATAGCTGACGATCTGAGCGGCTGAGCGCATCGCGCCGAGCAAAGCATATTTTGAGTTCGATGCCCAACCGGCGATAATCACGCCGTAAACGGAAAGCGAAGTCATTGCCAGCAAATACAGCAGCCCGGCATTGATATTTGATACCGCGCCAGAGCCACCTTCGGTAAAGGGTACAACCGCCCAAGCCGCAAGTGATGGCCCTAAGCATAGGAGCGGCGCAATGATGAAAAGGAGCTTATCCGCGCCCGCTGGAACGTGCAGTTCCTTAAAAATCATTTTGAACACATCCGCAAACGGCTGCGCGACGCCATACGGCCCGATGCGGTTTGGCCCCAGCCGGTCTTGCATAAAGCCAATAACTTTACGCTCAGCTAGCGTCAAAAATGCCACCGACAGCGTGACGCAAATCGTCAAAATCAAAATTTGCGGCACCGGAAAAAGCTTCGTCCAGATCCAGACGAACGGCGCGAAAATAGGGCTGGTCAATAGTGCGTCCATGTACCGTCCTAGCGCTTCAAAATGTTCACGATGGAACCGGTGGGTGGTAAATCCAGCGTCGAGTCTAGCCCTAGCGAGACGATAAAGCCGCCTTTCGGGACTGATTTGTCAACGTCTACCGCAAGCGCTGCGCTACCTAAAATCACTGTCGCGCCGTGGCTCACACCAATGCCAAACGCATCGTCTGGATGCAGCTTGACGGAGTTGCTTGCAGCGATTGGCGTACCCTGCAACGCCGCCGCACGTCGCACGACCGCATCCATTGTGTAAACGCTGCCGAGCGCGTTCAACACCAAGCCGCGTTCAGTTGAGCGAGGTGTCACGGCCAGTTTGACGGCCATTGGCTCAGCTTTATTGACTAATAGCGCGCTGTCAACCTGGGCTTTGAGCGCAGCATAATCATTAAATGCAAAGTCCGGCAAACCAAGCTCTGCGCCAAGCACCCGCAGCACGCGCCAAGTTGCGCGCACATCGCTTGGCGTTTTCAGTGCTGGCGTCAGGTTTTGTACCAAACCTTGCGCGTTGACATAGGTGCCTTCACATTCTGGCGGTAGCGCAATCGGAAAAATGACGTGCGCAAGTGTTTCGAGCGCCGGTGAGCTGTAATGCGCAAAAGCAATCACGCACTCGGCTTTTGCCAGTGATTCAAGTGCTTGATTTCCCAGTGCAAAATCATTCATTTCAGCGCCACACAGCAAATAGCCTTTGCGGGGCTGCTCAATCATTTGCCGGGCATTAAGGCCTACTGCGGTTTTAGCACCGCCAACAGCACGATGCGGCACTGCGCCCATACGCCAAGCGGCGGCGGAATTTGCGCCGTCCGGCAGCTCATCGAATACAGCACTAGTCGCCTGTGCGACGTATTTTGCGCACGCGCGTAAAATTGCCGCCTGTGGGTGGCGGCTGGCATGTTCGCCAAAAATCACACGCGCTGGTTGCGCCGTGCGCAGCGCTTCCACCATAACTTTCGCGCTGTCGCTGTTGAGCGCTTGGGCCATTAAGGCGGCCAGCGCTTCCGGCATTGCTACTTGGCTTGCTTCCAGCGCTGCTTTGGCGAGTGCCAAAGCGTGGCCTACATGCGTAATTGCGTGACCGATGAGCTTTTGTTCCACATCAAAATGGAAATCAAAATCCGCCTGATTGACGGCGAATATTCTTGCGCCTTTGCGCCAAGCTTTACGGACTTTATGCCCTAAAATCGGGGCATCCATGCGTGGGTTACAGCCGAACAGCAAAATAGCTCGGGTGTTTTCTACTTCGGCAAGCGGCGCACCCAGCGTGGGGCTCAATACCCGTGCAGCATCATCAGAAAAGTCCAACTGCCGTAAGCGATGATCCACATTAGCGGACCCAAGCGCACGGCTTAAGCGCGCGAGCAGCAAATAGTCTTCGGCGCTTGCCATCGGCCCAATCAAGCTACCCAGTTCATCGGCGCCATACTTACTCACGACCGCACGCAAGGCTTCTTTCGCAAATGCAATTGCACCCGCCCAATCGGTCGCAATCCAGGCACCATTTTTCTTAATACGCGGGCTTAAGCAGCGATCTGGTGCGCCTAACGCTTCGTGGCTGTAGCGATCTCGATCCGAAAGCCAGCTTTCGTTAATGGCTTCGTTATCTTTTGGCACCGCACGCATGGCTTCGCCTCGGCGCGTGTGCAAATACAAATTGGAGTGCAGGCTGTCGTGATAGCCAATGCTGGCGCGTGCGGTCAATTCCCAAGGCCGTGCGCGAAATCGAAAGACTTTATTGGTCAACGCGCCCACCGGACAGACGTCAATGATATTGCCGGATAGCTCGGTTTTAATGGCGCGCCCAATGTAGGTGCCGATCTCTAATGTTTCACCGCGACCCATGCCGCCCAGTTCCATGGTGCCCGCAATTTCATCCATGAACCGCACACAGCGGGTGCAGTGGATACAGCGCGTCATGTCAGTGGCGATCAGCGGACCTAAGTCTTCGTCCGCAACCACGCGCTTAGTCTCGATGAAACGGCTGACGCTGCGGCCATAGCCCATTGCGACATCTTGCAGCTCGCACTCACCGCCTTGGTCACAAATAGGGCAATCAAGCGGGTGGTTAATCAATAAAAATTCCATCACATTGCGCTGCGCGGAAAGGGAGCGGGCCGATTGCGTGTGTACTTTCATGCCCTCCATGACCGGTGTTGCGCAAGCTGGCTGTGGCTTTGGAGCCTTCTCGACATCTACTAAACACATACGGCAATTGGCCGCAATGGACAGCTTATCGTGATAGCAAAACCGAGGAATATGGATGCCAGCCTTATCGGCGGCGTGAATAATCATGCTGCCTTTGGGCGCATGCAGGGTTTTACCGTCAATTTCAATTGAAACATGATCCGCTGCCAGGGCAGGGAGCGGCAAAACGGTCGGCACCGCAGCCGCAACGACGTTGGTCGGCGCTGCGGGGCTTGCTGATTTTTCAGGTGTGCCAGCGGCAAGAAGTGTAGTCATATTTTTGATCCTAAGCCGCAGCAGCGATGGAAACGTCGGGTGCGACGTCGACAGCGTCGACTATAGAGCGGCGGTTTACAATGTAGTACTCAAACTCGGGCCAAAAGTGTTTCATCATACCGTTCACCGGCCATGCGGCGGCTTCGCCAAACGCGCAAATGGTGTGCCCTTCAATTTGCCCAGCCGCTTGCTTGAGTAACGCTAAATCTTGCAGCGTGCCTTTGTGCGCAACAATGCGCTGCATCACGCGGTGCATCCAGCCCGTACCTTCACGACATGGCGTGCATTGGCCACACGATTCGGCGTGGTAAAACTGACAAATGCGCTCTAAAGTACGCACCATGCAGGTCGTGTCATCCATCACAATGACCGCGCCCGAACCCAGACCTGAGCCCGCTTTTTGCAGGGCATCAAAGTCCATGGTCATCTCCATTATGATCGATGCGGGTAGCACCGGCATTGAGGAACCACCAGGAATCACGGCTTTTAAGGTGCGGCCAGGGCGCATGCCGCCCGCGAGCGCCAACATATCTTTAAACGGCGTTCCCAGCGGGATTTCATAATTACCAGGTTTTTGCACATGCCCGGATACCGAAAAACATTTTGGCCCACCATTATT
>JAYUUS010000176.1:0-11083 GCA_043754435.1 Rhodanobacteraceae bacterium | reverse complement strand
TTCTCGTCAATCATCCAAGGCAAGAGCCCGGTGCGTAAGTTGCGCCCGCCGGGATCTGTGCGGGGGGCCTGCCGTAAGGCAGGTTCCTACCGCGATTCAACTTGCGGTCGGCGTGGCCCACGAGATCAATAATCCGATCGGCTTTGTGCTCTCCAACATGCGCAGCTTGCAAAGCTATTTTGAGCAGCTTATTCCGTCAATGGATGTGCGAAACAAAATCCCATACGACTCGTTGCTACCTACAAAAATAGCGCCAGCCGAAAACATAGCATTTATGCTGGAGGATATTCCTAATCTGTTGCGTGAGTCGCTAACGGGGATTTAGCAGGTAAGTAAGATCGTGCGGGATTTGCGTGAGTTTGCTGAAACCCATGAAATCACTTTGGATCGTTGGTCGTTTGTGGATCTAAACACGGAACTTGAGATTGCGCTTCGAATCTTTGCTGCACACTTGAGCGAAGGCGTGACGCTGCGCCGCAGCTTTGCACCGCTGCCGATGCTCGAGTGTCAGAATGCGCCTTTGCAGCAAATGTTCCTGGCACTGTTGGACAATGCGGCGCGGGCGGTCGCGGGCCTGGGGGTGATCGAAGTTGCCACCGAAGTCGTGGGTACGGAACTGTGTGTGAGCGTGACCGACGATGGCTGTGGTATGACGCCCGCCGTGTTGCAGCGTGCAGTTGTCGGATGGTGGCGTCTAGCATTGTCGGCGACCTACACGAAATCGGTGCGCGGATGGTCGCTTCTGGTCGGCGGCTATTCCTTTCATATAGAGCCGGAACTTTGGCGCGACGTAGGCGCAGATGGCACTGCTAAGGACGCCGTGACTGCCGTGACTTTGGCCGACACGCTGGTAAATCATGTACACCGCTCAAAAGGTGTTGCAGCCGTCTAAACGACTTTTTCACAGAGTCGAGTAGGCTCATACTGCTGCTCCTCGTTCACTTAGGTCACACGCGCATGCAAATTCGTTTTCCACTGCCATTGTTAGGCCTAATTAGCCTAAGCCTGTTAAGTCAAAGTGCATTGGCAGCGCCCCCTGCTAATGATAACTGGACGGATCGCATTTTGATTAGCGCTACTCAACTGAGCGCAGGATTTAGCAATAGCCAAGAGTTGGGCGAAGCGACCACCGAAGCCACCGACCCCGGCGTTATCTGCAAAATTGGTAACCCGCTAGACCGCGGCAATACCGCTTGGTATGGCCTGAGCACCGGTGCCAGTGAGGTGTATCTAAAAACCAGCACTGGCTCGGGGTTTTCTGCGGTGTTAGTAATTGTCACTGGCACGCCGGGCAACTTTAAAACCGTAGTTGGCGGCTGCAATGAAGATGGCGCGGCAAACTTTGGCGCGGCACTGGATGGCCTTCGGCTTGCGGCTAACACCAACTACTCGATTATGGTGGCGCGCCCGAGTCAAAGCAGCACCACTTCACCGCTGAGCTTCACCGCAGGGCTTGCTGCCGTGAAGCGGGTGACCAAAATTAACGACACCAACGATGGCGATTGCAGCCTGGCCGATTGTTCCTTACGAGAAGCGATTCAAAGCCCGGGCGGCGGTGCCATCGAATTGCCGGCTGGGGATTACACGTTGACTATCGCGGGGAACAGCGAAAACGCGGGCAATACCGGCGATTTGGACATCAGCAAAGGGATCTATTTTTATGGCGCGGGCGCAGCAAGCACTTCTATTAGCACCACACTGGGTGATCGTTTGTTTGACATCGATCCACTCAGCGACTTGCTGGGGCCGACGGTAGGCTTCGCTAATCTAACCATCCGAGGCGGCGGCAGCAGCAGTTTTTTTGGTACGGGCGGCTGTATCAACGCCACCGCGCAAGCAGGTTCAGGCGCAGCGTCTGGCCCCGCCAATGAATTCATCGTGCTTAATAATGTGGTAGTAAGCGGCTGCACCTCGGCGCTGGGCGGCGGCGGGCTGGCCTCACCTGCCTCGCCGATTCATGTCTTTGAAAGCACCATTAAAAACAATACTGCCGGCAGCGGGGGCGGCGGTATTTTGTTTAGCCAGTCTAGCGGTGTGCCGATTGCACAAGGTTTGATCGAGCGCTCAACGATTTCTGGCAACACCAGCGATTCGGGCTTTTCCGATGGCGGCGGCGGCATTCAAACGCGCGGCAGTTTAGTGCTGGTTTCATCAACGGTTGCCGGTAATCGCGCCAAGTTTAGTGGCGGCGGGATTTTGGTCACTACTGTTAACGGGCGCGCCACAATTATTGATAGCACCATCGCTAATAATGTCGCAGATTACGACGGCAATGGCTCGGGCTTGGGCGGCGGGATTCGCTTTGACTTGGCAACCACCTCAGCCACGTCCTATCAAATTAGCAACTCGGTGTTTGCCGACAACCGTGTGGGTAACGGTGCTGTAGCGCAAGACTGCCATGCCAACAATTCAGCTGGCTCCCCGCTTGTCCTCACCGTCAACCGCAGCAGGTTTCAAACACCCGATGCCACCTGCCCTATTATCGCCGCAGGCAATGTTGGCAACACGATAAACCAGCCCGCGCTATTGGGAACGCTTGCTAATAATGGCGGACCGACCGAAACCGTGGCACCACTTGCTACGAGTCCGCTGATTGACAACGTTAATGCGACCAGCTGCGAAGCCTTCGACCAACGTGGCATCGCGCGCCCACAAGATGGCGATGGCAATGCCAGCGTAATTTGCGATATCGGCGCAGTCGAGCGCGCCGCAGTTGTGGCTGATTTTATCTTTAAGAATGGCTTTGAGGATGTAGTGCCGTAGTGATGCGCGGCGGTTTTAATAAAGCCGCCGTGTTTGCCGCAATTCTGATTATCGCCAGTCGCGTTCTTTGCCCTCAGGCGTGCGCGGCAGCGAGCTGCCGAAGCAAAAATCGACCGGCGTTGCCGCAGCGCTCAGGTGCTCAGCGCAAAAGTGTCTTAGCTCAGCCAAGTCAGGTGCGCCATCACACTGCAAGTAGGCATCCAAGCGTCCGTGCGAGCGCAACCGCACCCGCGCGGCGTGGACACCGGGAAAGCGCTGCAGCGTTGCTGCTACTGAATCTAGCGCAACATTATTGCCTGCTATCTGCACCACGCGGTCGCGTCTGCCTAGCAGGTGAAAGCTCTGCGCGTCTGTCGGCTCGAAAGCCAGAAAATCAGGTGGTACTACGGCGCAGTTTTGGTATAGATCCCACAGCGCGCCGTTTTCGGCGGCACAGTAGCGCTCCAGCAGGCGAAACGGCGTGGCGGCAGATCGCAGGCCCACACCCGCAGTTTCACTCGATCCGTAAATCTCAAATAGCTGATGCAAACCCGCCGCCTGCATATCGGCAAAGCAATCTGCGGCTAGCGTTTGACCAGAGCTTAAGCCGATGACCTCAGGGGGAAACTTGCGCGCTGGCGGGTTCTGCCAAAAACCTGGAAACCCAACCACTACGTCACCGGGTAGCAGCTGCGCCCGCACGTTTGCCGGCGCTTCGCCACGCAGACTCACACAGGGCAAGCCGAGCTGTGCTGGCAATACGATACCGAACAAAAAGCCATATAAATGGTGCGCAGGCATCAGCGTCACGATGCGCTTTGCGTCTTGAAAATGCGCTTGTAGCGCCTGCACCTCACGCTCCAGATCAACATATAAGTGCATAGTCCACTTGGGCTGCCCGCTCGATCCGGAGCTGGCGAAGCGATAGCGCGCTGTGCGTGCTGCCGCCTGCTGTACGAACTCACTCCAACTAGCAAAACTGCGTCCCAGTTTTAGCGTATCCAAAGCACCGCTGTGCTCGGCGTCTAGAGCTAGATAAAGCGCGCTTGCCAGCTCGACCAATTCAATGGAATCAATGTCGGCTTCAGCCCGATTGAGTAACGTGTCTGCCTGCCAGGGCTGCGAGAGTTCAAAGCTTGGGCGCAGTTGGCGTAATTGCGCACCCAAGAAATCTGCAAGCCAAAGCGCAACTAAATCTATACGCGCAAACCAAGGTGTAGTGGCTGCTAAATTTTGCGCCATTATTTATCCTTAAAATCACCTTGCGCATGAGCCTTAAAAATAAACGATTCGCATCTGTTCACTCGGTTCGCGGTTGCTCATCATTGCGGTAATGAGCTGAATATCGTGGGTCATCGAGCGATCTGCGGCGAGTGCGGGAATATGCTCTCGCACCCGTTCATGCAGGGCATGCACGGCGGGGCTGAAAAGGCGTTCTCGTCTAGGCGCTAAGGTATCAATCGCTTGACATAGGGCTAACAGCAAGATCGCCTGCAAATTCGCCAGCAAATCCAACGCATCTGAGGTTTGCCGCGCGGCGAGTGTGGCCATCGGCACGATATCTTGGTTGTTGGCATTGGTGCTTACGCCCTGCACGCTGGCTGCGAGCGCACTGCACTTCAACTCGGCTAATAGCGCGGTTGCGGTGACTTGCGCACCCATAAAACCGCTGTGGCCGGGTTTGCCTCTGAGCTGCGGCGGTAGGCTTTGCCCATTCAAAGTCGGATCGACCAAGCGCGCCATAGCACGTTCGCACCACTGCGCCCACTGCACAATCGCCATTCGCAAGTAGTCGCTTACCAAGCCGACATGCTGGCCGAAGAAATTGCCGCCGTGCACAATTGCACCACTGTCAAGATCGATCACTGGATTATCGGAAACGCTGTTCAGTTCGACTTCGACAGTCGCATCGTGGTGCTCCAGCGCATCTAAAACCGCACCAAACAATTGCGTTTGGCAGCGCAAAGTGTAGGGATCTTGCGGCGGTATGCCGACATCGGGCTGCGCCTTGGTGCGGCTGTTTCCGGCATGTAACCGCGCCAGTTCCTCGCGCACCAGAGTTTGCCCCAAATGCGGCCTCAAGGTCGCAAGAATGGGCGCAAGGGCTTGGTCATGCGCGCATAAAACTTGGCTGTAAGCGGTCATGCACAGCATATTCCAGCGCAGTAAGCGGCGTGCCCGTGCGCCATTGAGTGCCGCAATCGCTGTCGAAAAAGAACAGCCGTTGACCAAAGCCAGCGCATCGCGGCGCGTAAGCACGGGTGCGATGATTCGGCGTTCCGCAAATACCGAACTTGCCGAACGTTGCTGGCGATTGAAAACCACATCCCCTTCCCCGCATAAGCCAAGAGCCAAATGCGCAAGCGGCGTTAAATCACCGCTTGCACCGACCGTACCAATCTGGGGAACCACTGGCGTGATGCCCTGATCGAGCATCAATTTCAATGCCAAAATGACTTTTTCAGACGCGCCAGAATGCCCTTGCAGCAGCGTTTGCAGCCTTGCAGTCATAGCGGCGCGCGTTTGCACCACGCTAAAAGGCTTGCCAACCCCGGCCGCTAAATGCCGCAGCAAGCCGCGCTGATGTTCACTGGCGTCAGCAATAGCCGGCTCATCGAGCATGGGACCAAAGCCACTGGTGATGCCATAAATAGGCACGCCTTGAGCGATGGCTTTGTCCAACGCTAGGACCGAATGTTGCGTTTGGGTAAGTATTGCTGCATCCAGCTCAAACTCTTGGCGTGCGTTGGCGATATCGTCCAGCAATCGCGGCGTAAGCAAACTCAACTTGGCATAGCTGCGTGGGGATGCACTGACCGTTTGCTGTGCCGTTTGCTGTGCCGGTTGCTGTGCTGGCGGCGCAACCAATTGGACTGCGGCGGCTGGCGCTGGCACCTGTGGCGCATAGACTTTGGCGGCTGGCGCGACAGTTGCGGAAACTGCATTGGCGGGCTGCAACTCGATTGGGGCGATTGGGGCGGCTGGCGCATAGACCTTGGCTGCCGCACCGGTGTTTTCCATCGCCTTAATCGCCGCCGCCTGTTCGCGCGCTTTGCGGCTTTGCTCGACTTCAGCCAAACGCTGATGCTGCTCCTCTGCGCGGGCGCGATCTTCGGCTGGCAGAATCCGAATCAGCAACAGCACCCGATCCGCACCGTCGATTCTACTGCTCATCATGCTGACGCGAACCGCACGCGGCTCCATCTCGAAATCAAACAGATAGTCAAAGCGCGCGCTAAACGTGCCGCTTGCAACGCCGGCTTTGAAGCGACCGTAAAATTCAGGGGTTTTCGTGCAGGGTGCCATATCGGTAAAGAAATTCTTACCGATCATGTCAGAAGGATTACGGCCGCTCACTTTGGCTTCGCCCATGTTGTAGGCGATAATGATGCCGTTAAAATCCAGTTCAATAATGCCGAACTGCATACGATCACGGCCTTTGCGCGGAATGCGCGCTAGCACATCCGAAAGCTCTACATCATCAAAACTCAAAAAATCCATAGCTTTTTAACACCCAACTTTCGTCCCACACAGTATGTGCAGTAAAGGTTGCGGAATAAAAGCGGGCCGAGCGGATTAGAACAAACTGTAACAAGTCTTTGACGCGTTACTCACAGAAATTCTGTGGCAACCCCTACTCCACTTGATCCACACGCCGCAGCGTTTGCAACCAATGGCGGGTCAATAAGAAGCTGCCGAGCATGCCACCTAAATGCGCAAAATGCGCCACGCCCGCTTGTTTACCGCTCAGCCCCAAAAATAGCTCAAGTAACGCAAATAAGGGTACGAACAGCCACGCAGGTAGCGGAATCGGCGGAATTAGCAAAACGATAATGCGTTTCGGGTAAAGCATCGCGAATGCCAGCAAAATGCCCATCACCCCACCCGAGGCACCGACCGTAGGCGCAAATTCCTCAGCCAAATAAAGCGTTAACAATTGGCACAGGCTAGCGCTCAAAATGCTAACGAAGTAAAGCACCACAAATCGATGCGTATTAAATGCCGCTTCGACTTCGCGCCCAAACATCCAAAGCCCCAGCATATTGAAAGCTAAATGCGTGATGTTAGAGTGTAAAAATGCTGAAGTTAGGATTTGCCACAGCTCAAATAAGTGCGGAAAATCAACAAAGTTTCCTACATTCAGCGGCCAAAGCGCGAACCATTGCATTGCACTTGGGGGATCACTCCACTGCAGGAAAAAAGCCAACACATTGAGACCGATCAGCCAATGTGTGGCACCGATTTTGGGCGCAGGTGTGATGGAGTTCATAGGTTCATAAGGATTTCTAGGGTTCATAACGCGCATGTTGCCACATGCTCAGCACGCTGCGTGCTAAAACTAAAAACCCACCGTAGTGCGCAAAGTATTGCGCAAGTTGGGTTGGATAATGAGCGTCCGTGCTGCAACGTACAGAATTAATTTGGTTTTCCGCGCAACTTGCGTTGAAACCCCTAATTTCGGGCGCTGGTTTTTAGCTTGAAGGATTTCTTATCAATACCCTATTTACCCCAGCCCCGATCACGACCGTCGTGCTATTTGGATATGGAGCATGAGCTATTGCATCTTAATCCTCACCAACGTTGAAGAGGATGCACGTATTTTGGAAGCGGTACTAGCCAAAGCCAGCGATGGCCCCTTTAAAACCGAATGGATGCGCACCCTAGAAGATGCTGTCAAACTGATTGCTGAAGGAGGGATTGATGCGGTGCTAGTCGACTTGACTCTAGCCGATAGCGAGGGCATTGCTACTTTCGATGCAATCCTGGATGCAGATACGCAAATGCCGATCATGATTTTGAGCGCCACCGAAGAAGAGGCGTTAGCCATCGAAGCGGTGCAGCGTGGCGCTCAGGGTTATTTGTCTAAAGGCTATTTTAAGAGCTACATCGTGCCGCAAGGCTTGCGCAATATTATTCAACGTAAGGCGGTTGAAGAGGCCCAGTATCGGGAAAAAGCGCGCGCTGAAATTACCTTAAATTCGATTAGCGACGCGGTGATAGGTACCAACGTCGACGGCATCGTGGATTATTTGAATATTGCCGCCGAAAGCGTCACGGGCTGGACGCGCGAAGAAGCGTTTGGCCATCCGGTATGCAATATTTTTAAGATTATCAATGGCTTAACGCGTGAGCCAGAGCGCAATACGGTCAAGTTAGTGCTCCAGTATGAGCAGCCCTTGGGCCTACCGCCCAACACTTTGTTGATTAAGAAAGACGGCAGCGAAATATTTATTGAAGATTCTGTTGCGCCGATCTATGACGACAAGGGCAAACTCAGTGGTGCCGTGATCGTTTTTCGAGATGTGAGTGCCGTACGCGCCATGACTGAAAAGATGGCGTTTTTAGCGCAACATGATTTTCTAACCCAATTACCCAACCGCTTTTTATTAAACGACCGCTTAAGCAAAGCTATTGATACTGCGCACCGCAATCATGAACGCTTAGGCGTACTGTTTCTAGATTTAGATGGCTTTAAGCAGATCAACGATTCGCTCGGCCACGCCACCGGTGATGGTGTGCTCCAATCCGCCGCGCGGCGTCTTGTAGAGTGCGTCCGTGCGACCGACACCGTCAGCCGCTTGGGTGGCGATGAGTTCGTTGTGCTTTTACTGGATTGTGTTGAGGCAAAGGCCGTAGCCGCAGTGGCAGAAAAAATCCTGGCGGCAATGGCTCTGCCGCATGTCGTGAGCCACGTCGATTTACAGGCAACTACCAGCATTGGCATCAGCCTTTATCCCGACGATGGCAAAGATGGCGCAAGCTTGATCAAAAAAGCTGACGCAGCGATGTATCAAGCCAAGCAACGCGGACGTAATAACTTTCAGTTTTCAAGCGCGCCGAAGGCGTCGGCCTGAAAGACTACTTATTCGGAAGCTATTTCAAGACCGTAATAAAGCAATGCGCGGCTTCGTCATCCCGGCGCACGCCGGGATCCAGCAAAGAGTCCAACACCTTGGTAAAATAAGCAATCTGCGAAAAACTGGATTCCGACGTTCGCCGGAATGACGACAGTATCGTAGTTTATTGTTGTCTTCTCGAACTAGATTTGGAGTAAGTTAGGTGCAACTTACTCTTGTTTGCAAATACGAATCGATTGCATTAGCATCAGTAGCTGAGTGATCGAATTTGGACTTTACATGGCAAAAACTACGAAGCAGCAACTCGCCCTAGCAATCAGCTTGACTAGTCTTTGCGCTGGCGCCCATGCTGACGAGGCGGGCTTTAACTATGCAGCGACTGCAGACACCTTGCCCGCAGGCGAAAACGAATTTTATACCCAGCTTACTCATCGCTGGGATAAAACCATCGGCAGCTATCGCGGCAATGATTTAATTTTAAAGTGGGAACATGGTGCTACCGATAAACTTACCACGGAGTTGACGATTGAGGCTTTTGATTTATCCGCAAGAAATGCGTTTCCGCTAGATGCAAATGGCAATGAAGTTTATCCTCGCAATATTGATGTCCGAAAAATATCTGCTTATAAAGCCGCCGTAAAATATAATTTTTTGTCGGTCTATAAAGATGGTATTGGCCTAGCAATTGACTTTGAAACGCTATATCGCACTTGGTATCCACGCGTAGACGGCGCCCGGACTCGGCAAATTTCACTTGAGCCAAAATTGATTTTACAGAAAAATTACTTGGACGATCAATTAGTGACTGTATTCAATTTGGCGATTGAATCAGAGCGGCGTAAGTTTCCCGACGCCGATAATGCGGTTGAAAATGAGTTTGCAATTAAAATGGCAGCAGCAGCGAATTATCGCTTTGCCCCAAATTTTTACGCCGGTATTGAAACCCTGCGAACCAGTGATGTTTTGAACGGCGTCTATAATCATTACGCTTTCTTTGCCGGGCCTACCATGACATATGGTTCCGAGACATTCCACATAACCGCCACTTATTTACGCCAATTACAGGGCAGCCCGAGTTATTCACGGGCCGCCTATCCAGATGGTATAGATCCGCAAACTTCAGCCGGTTTTGATAATGACCTACATTTAGAAGAAGACACAAAAAATGAGTTTCGCGTCAAAGTCGGATTTAATTTCTAAAATTTATGAGTAACCATCGCATCATTACTAATAATTGCCTCATTACACTGTGTAGCGCACCGCTGGCTTTATATGCATCCGCTGGCTATGCCACAGTCTATTTTAATGTCACACAAGCCCAAGCCGCTGTTGCGCCAGGCGTGCTGTTTAGCACGCAGCCAAAAACTCTAACAGACGCCGAGCGCAAGGCCATCAGCAAAGCTTCTGGCGTTGCAGTTCGGGAAAACGCGTTAAAACTTTGGCGTGGCAGCGACGGTAGCTTTTTCTGGGTAGATCAAGTGCTGGGTAAGCACGAATTTATTACCTACGCGCTGCTGTTGAGCGCCGATGGCGCGGTCAAAGCCCTTGAGGTAATGGAATATAAAGAAACCTATGGCGATCAAATACGTAATCCAAAATGGCGCGCGCAATTCACCGGCAAGCGCACAGGTGCAGCACTGAAATTGGATAGCGACATTAAAAATATCTCAGGTGCCACCTTAAGCTGCAAACATATAAGTGATGGCGTCAAACGAATTTTAGCGACACAAGCCGTGCTGGCAGGCGACTTGGCTACTCATGGCTGATAAGGCAATGTTTGACACAGCTGCTGAAACTGATGCCGTGCGCCGCTGTCAGCCTTGGCTTGGCACTTTGGTGGAAATTACAGCGCAAGCGAATGCTCAGATCATTCCTGCCTCTGCAGCGATCACGCAGGCATTTGCGGCAATCGCCAACGAACACGCGCGCTTTAGCCGTTTTGACACGCGCAGCGAGCTAAGCCAAATCAACCAAAATGCACTCAATGCCACGATAGTTATCAGCCCACAGATGCACGCCGTACTGAGCGCCGCTGTACATATTGCGGCCTTGAGCGATGGCGCTTTTGACCCAACCAGCGGCGCGCAGGCGTTTGACGCCATCGAGCTGAGCGCTAAGAGCGTGCGTTTTTTACGGCCGCTGCAGCTGGATTTGAACGGCATTGCTAAAGGGTTTGCCGTCGATCTGGCGATCAACGCCCTGCAAAGCCTGGGCTGCGCGGCGGGTGTAGTGAATGCCGGTGGCGATCTGCGCTGCTTTGGTGCCCCGATTCAGCTGCATCTGCGCTGCCCACGAACCGGTGGCTTGCTCAATGCGTCATTCACGCTGACAAATGCCGCCTGCGCGAGCAGCGGTGGGCGCTTACACTGGCGTAAAAGCGCGCCTGATCGCGCGCTGCGCCCCACCTTGATGGGCAAACGCGGGCGAATGCGCCAGCTGCGCAGCATGACGGTAGTTTGTTCCGATGCCATGACCGCTGACGC
>JAYUUS010000175.1:0-11117 GCA_043754435.1 Rhodanobacteraceae bacterium | reverse complement strand
CGGTGGACAAATATTGAAAGAAGAAGGCGACAGTTTCCTGATGATTTTCCGGGATCCGGTAGCGGCTTTACAAGCCGCTCTTGCAATGCATCACGCATCAGAAAAATTCAGCGTAGGCAAACGTGAGGAGGATCGCGTTGAACTGTGTGTAGGCCTAGGGTGGGGTCAGGTGCTAAAAATTGATGATGTAGACGTGTTTGGCTCAGAGGTGAATAGCGCCTGCAAGCTGGGCGAAGACCGCGCTAAGAAAGGTGAAACGCTGGCCACGGACGCGTTCGCGCAGGCGGTAAAGGGCAAAGGCGCTTGGGAATGTATCGCGATGAATATTGAACCTTTGGCGACCAAACAGGTTTTTCAAATTCGCCAGCACAACGTCTAACTAACAGGGCCTTGAAATTGCGCTCCCTTACTGCTGGCGATTTGTCCTGCCTGCAGCGAAACTAATGGATCAAATTTATGGAGTACAAAACCAATGCTGAAAAGATTTGATGTCGGCTCACGCATGTCCGAGATGGCGGTTTACAACGGCGTTGCTTATTTAGCGGGCCAAGTTGCAAGTGATATGAGTTTGGATGTAGCCGGTCAGACGCAGCAAGTTTTGGCCGAGATTGATGCGCTTTTGGCACGTGCAGGCACGGACAAGAGCAAAATTTTGCGTGCGCAGATATTTTTGGCGGACATCAATGAGTTCGCGGGCATGAACGCGGTATGGGATGCCTGGGTGCCGGCCGGTCACACGCCGCCACGCGCCACGGTCGAAGGCAAACTGGCCAAGCCGGGCTACCGCGTGGAGATTGTGGTTACGGCTGCTGTCGAAAATAGTTAGGCAACCAGGGCGCAACTTTAAGCCGCACGCAGCAGCGTGGCGCTGCCAGCGAGTGCCGCACGGTTCAAGCCAGCAATAAGGTCGGATTTCAGATCCGCCACGTCTTCAATGCCTACCGATAAGCGCAGCAAGCGGTCATTAATACCGGCGACGGCGCGCGCTTCTGGCGTCATCGAGGCATGCGTCATCGTCGCTGGGTGCGCGATTAGGCTTTCCACGCCGCCCAAGGATTCGGCAAGCGAATAGCAGCGCAGGCCTGATAATAAAGCGCGCACTTGCGCCTCGCCCCCGGCAAGCTCAAAGCTGAGCATGGCACCGAAGCTCTTTTGCTGCTTTTGCGCTAATAAATGGCCGGGATCATTCGCCAAGCCGGGGAAATATACGCGCGCAACGGCCGGGTGTACGGCAATTGCTTCAGCCAGCTCCAGCGCATTTTCAGCGTGCACGCGCAGGCGCGCAGAAAGCGTGCGCAGGCCGCGCAAGGTCAGATAGCTATCAAACGGCGCACCACTCAGTCCTAAGCAGTTATTCCACCAGCTTAGTTCGTCGTGTACGGCGCGATCTTTGCTGATGATGGCACCGCCAACAACGTCACTATGGCCGTTGAGATACTTTGTAGTCGAATGCAGCACCAAGTCAGCACCTAAATCTAATGGCCGCTGCCAAAGTGGCGACAAGAATGTGTTATCGGCCAATACGCGCGTTCCATGTTGGTGCGCCAACGTCGTTAGCGCCTGCAAATCCACGACGCGTAATAGCGGATTACTGGGCGTTTCGATCCACAGCAAGTCAACACGCTCATTAAAGGCATCTGCCACGGCGGCTAAATCCCCTTGATCCACCAACTTCAGCCGAAAGCGACCGCGCAGTGCCAGCGTGTCAAAAAGTCGCCAGGTGCCACCGTAACAATCGTGCGGTGCCACCAAAAGCCCACCTTCAGGCACCAACTGCAGCGCCAAAGTCACGGCCGCCATGCCCGTACAGGTCACCACTGCACCTGCGCCGCCTTCTAAGTCCGCCAATGCGCCGGATAGCGCGTCGCGCGTTGGGTTGCCAGAGCGGGTGTAGTCATATTGGCGTGGCTTGGCATAGCCATCAAAGCTGAAATTACTCGACAAATACAGCGGTGGAACAATCGCGCCGTGCGCGCGATCAGTGTCGATTGCGGCGCGCACAGCGGTCGTGGTGGGGCTTAAAGGGTGCATGGTAATGCTCCAGAATTTTAGATTGGTTGCGCAGTATAGACGTCTAAACGTCGAGAAGTCTAGAAGCTAAAATTTCCAAGAGGCCTATTCGCCTAGGTTAAAAAAAGACTTGCGAATCTTTGCAACGCGCCGGTTGTAGCTACAGCCCAAGCTAGTGTTTTGCGTTGCTTACCGATAACGTTCGAGAAATAAAATTAATGCGGCGAACCGATGACCACAACAACGCTCCAGCCGTCAGCTTTACGCGAAAGGGCCGGTAACGGTTACGCCCTCTTCTTGGCGTTTTTACTTACAAGCTTTGCCGCCAATGCGGCTTTCGGGGCCAGTAACCATTGGCGTCAGCAGGCCTTGGATCAAACTCGGCGGGCTGCAGTTTTTGCGCTCGCCAAGCCGCCGCAAAATTTACCCGCAACAATGAGTTCGCCCGCACCGTGGCAGCTTGCCGTCAGACTGTATGAAAATGGCTTGGTTGTCGCCCAATCCAGCGGTGTTGGAGAAACTCTCAAGCAAGCGGCACGTCTGGCGGGGCAAAATTTAGCCGCGCAAGGGCAGGGCAAGATAACGCCTGCCCAGCTGACAAATGGGCGTTGGTTTCTAACAGTGCGCGGGCCAAAAGTGGACGGGTCGCTGGTCAGCTATCGCGGTAAAGCGCTGGAAATTGTCGGTGATGTCACGGCGGTGCGGGTGTTGAGCCGCAGTTTGGTGCGCCAAGCCATTATCGAACAAAAAGAATACCTGCTGCGTCAAATGAATCCACAGTATCACGCATTTTACAAACTCTATGACGCCAAGAAGGATCACTCTGAAACAACGCTGCGCACCACCTACACCGCATCGGCATTGTGGACGCTGCTGCAAATGCAGGAATTTAAGTTGGATCAACGCATTGCTTCGCGCATTCGCCCGATCGCCGATTATTTGCTGTCGATGCAAGTGCAAGAAGGCAAAGAGAAGGGCGCTTTTCACTATTCATTTGACACCGTTACCAATGAAAAAGATCGTCGATTCGTGGTGGGAACGACGGCAAAAACCGTGTTCACCCTGCTTGAGCTGTATCGCCTAACCGGCGAGAAACGCTATTTAACTGCCGCACAAAATGCCGGGGAATGGTTAAGCAGCCGGGTTAAAAGCGATGGTAGGGTTTATCCGGTGGTAGTTTGGAACAAGACTAAGCAGCAATGGGGTCAAATCAGTCAGCAGTCGGTGTTGTATTCGAGCGAAACATTAAGTGCGCTATCCCGGTTGCACTTTGTAAGTGCAAACTCACGTTTTGCCCTTGCCGCCAGTCGTATTGCCGAGCGATTATTGGCGCAGGCGTTGGTCGCTAAATTTCTGCTCGGCGATAATTTTCGCCGGGCCAATCCAATTTCGACGAGTTGGCTGGCTATGGCGTTTTTAGACTATGCAAAAATCAACCCGGAGCCAAAATTCAACGATGCGATCTTTGGCGCGGCACAAGCGGCGTTGAATTGGCAGCTTAAAGACCCCACGAATGCACTTGACTATGGCCGCTCCAGTCGCACGGTCGCCACCAGTGGCAATGGCTGGATTAATGAAGTGTTTGTCCAGGTTTATCAACGCTGTTTAGAGAAACGGCGCCAGGATTGCAGCGACTATGCAACGTCGATGGCTCGCACCACGCGCTGGTTGATTCAAAACATTTACTCACCTGAAAATTCTTACCACATTCCCAACCCAGCCCGCGCGCAAGGCGGCTCGATACGCAACGCCACCGAAGAAACGGTGCGGACTGATGCTGTCTGCCACGGCGGTAACAGCTTAGTTGGAGTACTCAGTCTTGCGGGCGTGTCACTTTCACTAAAATTGCCCGACACCGATCACGCGCCCATGCTGGGCCCGCACTGATCTTCGCTAACCCTCGCATTATGGGTGGCATCAAGCAAAGATAGTTTGAAAAACTCAGACGTATTAGACCAATATTTTGCCGCACTTGGCCTGTTTTGCATTAGGATTGCTTTCGATTGAACGATGCGCAGTCTTTATCTAGTTTTGCGTCGTTCATATCACCTATCTAAATGTTTGGAGATGTCTTGTGCAGCGAAATTTAAACTCTATTTTTCAAAGGTCGTTGCGTTTTTGTTGGGTATTGCCGCTCGTGGCATTGCTTGCAACTTTTACGCAGGCAAACGCGGCTCAGTCTGAGTCAAAATCTTACGTAGAACTGGTAGGGCGCTTTGACCAAGCGCCCGCTGTTGCGCTTGAACGGCTTGATTACGCCAAGCTTGCAGCAGAAGATTTAGTCAATGATTCCAAGACTGGCTCAATGCGCTTTGCGGTTGGCCGCGATGTCAACGTAAGCGGTGAAAACAACGGCGTGTGGAGTGTGGAAGGCGCGCAAAGTATTTGGCGTTTAAAGGTTTCAGCTCCAACGGCCGTGCATTTAAATTTTGGCTTTAAAAAAATGCACCTTCCGGAGGGTGCAGAATTATTGATTATTTCGGGGGACGGAAAATCCGCACTTGGCCCTTACACTGCCAATGAAATTCCTAACCACGGGCAACTTTGGACGGCAGTTCTGCCAGGCGAATCGGCCCTGATACAGCTGAGCGTACCAACCTCAAAGCGTGCGGAAGTGGATTTCAACTTAACGCGCATTGGTCAAGGCTACCGTGGCTTTGGCTTCAATACGCATTTATGTAAATCAGGCACCTGCAATATGGATGTTGCTTGTTTGGCACCCGATGACCCGTGGAATAATCCGCGCCGCTCGGTAGGTGCTTACACTGTAGGCGGCACCGACACTTGCACCGGTTCTTTGGTGAACAACACCAATAACGATAAACGCATGCTGTTCGCGACCGCGCGCCACTGCGGCATTATCACGGACGCAATCGCACAAACGGTTTTAGTGTTCTGGAAATACGAATCACCGACCTGTCGTACGCCAGGCTCTGCCGCCAGCGGCACGCCACTCCCTAAGCCCGCAACAACCTCAGCAGGTTTACGCTTTTTAGCAACCACGAATAATCCATTCGCCGGTTCTGATCCAGCCGGTTCACGCTCAGATTGGACAATTTTTGAGCTGGTTACGCCGCCAGCGGGCAATACTTTCGATTTGTTTTGGGCCGGTTGGGATCGTCGCCCACCGCCTACGCAATGCGCCGCAACCGGCGGAGCGAACTCGACCGCAGGGCGTTGCGCCGGCATCCACCATCCTTCTGTCGATGAAAAACGCATTACATTCGTCGAAGTGCCGATGGGCGTCGATAGCATTAGCGGCGCAGCCGGTGTGCATTGGCAAGCCAATTGGGACGTAACACCGCCGATCGTACCGGGCATCCAGCCGGTTCCTGCCTCGGTTACTCCGGGTGTGACCGAGCCGGGTTCGTCAGGCTCGCCGCTTTACAATGCGAATCAGCGCTTAATTGGCGTGCTTTCCGGCGGGCCTTCTGCGTGTGGGGCTACCGGCGCAAGCTTGCGCGATCAGTACGGCGGCCTGTTTCACTCTTGGGAAGGCAATGGCACCCCCGCCACCCGCATGAAAGATTTGTTAGATCCGACCAATAGTGGCGTTGAGTTTATGGACGGTACTAACGCTTGTACAGCGCCGAATGCACCGATCAACGTCAGTGCAAGCGCTACAGCTAACAACACCATTACCGTTACCTGGGGTGCAGTCGCCGGGGTCGTATCGTACAAAGTTTTCCGTGCGAATGGTGCATGCGGTGCCAGCAGTTACACCCAAATCGCGTCAGGTGTTGTGGGTACTAGCTATGCTGACACCAATGCGTCAGGTGGTAGCACCTATTCCTACAAGGTTACCGCGTTTGATCAGGTGCAAACCTGTGAATCCGTGCAAAGTGCCTGTACCAGTGGCACGGCAACAGGCGTGTGCACCTTGGCACCTACTTTTAGCGGAATCAGTTCTGCAAGCAGTGCCGGTTTGTCGGCGTGTACTAATAATTTGATGTGGAGTGCCGCGACTGCGCAATGTAGCGGCCCAAATACCTATAAGGTCTATCGTTCATTGACTCCCGGCTTCACGCCCACCGCTGCAAACCGCATTGCCACCGGTGTTACGGGCACCAACTTTGCTGATGTGGGCCCATTGACCAGCGGCACGCCTTATTACTACAAAGTGCGCGCGGTCGACAGCTCAAACGGCACCGAAGACGCCAACAATGTGGAACGCAGTGCAGCGCCCGGCGGTGCCCTGACAACATCAAACAATGTGGAAACCTTTGAAGGCGCTTCCGGCTTTGACACCGCAGGTTGGACACATCGGGCCATAACGGGTGCCAACGATTTTGTCTGGTCAACCGCACAGGCGCAAACGCCTACGCATTCGTGGAATTCAGCCAGTTTACCGAGCATATCGGATCGCGTTTTGGTCTCTCCAAGCTTTGGGGCCGTTGCCAATACAACGTTAAGTTTCTGGCACACTTTTGCGTTTGAATCGGCGACGACTTGCTATGACGGGGGCACTTTGGAAACCTCGGTCGATGGCGGCACGACTTGGGTGGTTTTGCCCGATTCAGCGTTCACAGCAGGGCTTTTCAACGGCACTGTTAGCAGTAGTTTCATGAATCCTATCGGTGGCAAACGGGCATGGTGTAACGGCACGATCGGTGCAATGACGCAAGTCACGGCAAATCTGGGGGCGTTTGCTGGGCAAGCCATGCAGCTACGTTGGCATGCGGGCGATGACTCTTCTGCTGTAGTTGCCGGCTGGTTTGTTGACAGTGTGACAGTCAGCAACGCTGGAACGGCGGCCATGTGCAGCTCCGTCAATCCAGACGCCATTTTTATTAATGGCTTTGAAGGAAACTAAACTAGTACCGCGCAGCAGTCAGCGATGAATGAGGCGGGGCCAGCTGAAACCCAGTTGAACCCCGCTGTTAAATTTTGCTCGGGCTAGTGCTATCTTGTTAGAGTCTTAGTTGAATGCCGGGAAGATTCAAACGATGTGTGGATTCTTAGGGCTGATTGGTCAAAATTTACAGCCCCGGCATTTGGCGCAAGGCTATACTTCCTTGCGCAGACGTGGGCCGGATTCACAGCAAACTTGGATTGACTCGAGCGAGCGTGTTGGGCTCATGCACGCCCGATTGGCGATAGTTGATCCAATTGCCCGCGCGAACCAGCCGCTCGCGAATGGGCGCGGCGACTTGATTGTCGCTTTTAATGGTGAAATCTATAATCACCATGAAATACGTAAAACACTACGTGGCTATGCGTTTCAGACTGATGCAGATACTGAAGTTATTCTGGCCGCTTATGAGTGTGAGCAATTCAACGGCTTAGCGCGGCTCAAGGGTATGTTTAGTTTTGCACTAGTGGATTTAACGCGGCAGTGCGTCATTGTTATGCGTGATGCGGTGGGAAAAAAACCGCTTTTTATCGCGCGCGGTATGAAATCCTTAGCGTTTGGTAGCTCTATTGAAGCCTTACGGGCCGTAATGCACGCCAATAACGGCGAGCGGCCCGCACTGCGCGCCGATGCTTTAGATGGCTATTGGATGCATGGCCATATGCCCGCCAATGAAAGCGCGTTTCTGGGAGTGACGCTGGTGCTTCCGGGGCAAGCGCTGGTATTTGATTTCCAGGGTAATTTGTTAGAAAGCAAAGTCATTACGCCAGCGCTGCAGCATCAATATCAAGGTGAATCTGCTGAGACGTGTACGAAACGCCTGCGTGCGCTTCTGGAAGCGGCAGTCACGCTGCGTGCTGATCCAGCGGGTGAACTGAGCGTGCTGCTCTCAGGTGGAGTCGATTCCACAATCGTCAGCGCCATAACCAACAGACTTGCGCAACAAAGAGGGCAAAAAATCAACGCATTGACTTTAGCTTCATTTGTCCCAAACACCAACGACGAGCGCTATGCCCGCTTTGCAGCGAAACGTGAGGGCTTGGATTTAAAGCTTTTATATTTGCCGCGCGATAACCTTGCCGAACGCGTATGCAGCAAACTCGATTTACAAGACGAGCCTTTAGGGTTTATTAGCTATTTTCTATTGTCGCAATTGGTCGAAGCGGCTGCAGAACATGGGCGCATCTTGCTGACTGGCGATGGTGGCGATGAAGTGTTCATGGGCTATGGCAAACCTAGCGACTGGATGAATGCTTCCATCAACACGACTGCGGCCCTACCGTGCGGCCCCCCTTTGCCCAGTTGGCTGAGCGCTTGGGGCGTAGAAATGGCCAGCTCCGCTTTGTTAGGCCACGGTTTTTGCAAAACGGATCGCGCCAGCGCTGAGCAGGGCGTGGAATTACGCTCGCCGCTATTAGATTGGGATGTGATGAGCTATGCGCGCTCTTTGCCCTATGCACGCCTATTCCCTAAAGACACCGCAAAATCGCTCCTGAAGACGATACTCGCTGATTGGCCATCCAAATTTGTCGAGCGCAAAAAACTCGGCTTTACTTTTAATATGCGCTGGTATTGGGGCTTTAGGGGTTTCGCTGGTTTGCGCGAGAGCTTTGCTGGCCCGCTCGTTGCAGGTTTGGCGGAAAAGCTGCCTGCCGAACTCAGTCCAGACCCGCGTCAGTGGTCGAATTTACAGTGCTTTCGCCACTTCTCGGAAATTTGGAAAGCGCTGGCTTGGCAGAGATTTGTGCATCGGAGTCAATGATTCCAAAAAGCAGAGTTGGCCGTGCCTAATTTATGTTTAATTATCAAAAGTCCATTTGGCTTTAACGCTCGCGACAAAATCGGCAGCGACATCATCCCAGCTTCGCTCGGCAATACTGGCGTGCGCGGCATGCGCGCACCGCAGCAGCAGCTCACGATCTTGATCCAAGGTCTCTAAACAATTAATCATGGCTTGCGTATCTCTGGCCTCAACAATCCAGCCTTGTTCGGCGTTGCGAATCAAATCGGGCCCCGACCCGTTGGGTGTGGTGATAACGCACAAGCCCGCCGCTAAAGCTTGGGAAAGCACCGCTGGAAAGCCGTCCTCGATCGTCGGGAACAAAAACACATCGCCCCAAGCATATTCTTGGGCGAGTTGCTGAGGCGCAATGCGCTCACGAAATTCCACATCGGGCAGCAACATAGCTTGGATGGCTAAGCCTTCGGTAGGCATATCGCCGACAAAACGAAACTGCATGTTTCTTTTTAAGTGCGAGCTTTTGAAGTGCGAGCTTTTGAAGTGTTTAACGACATTGGCAAAATCAATAATACCTTTACGAAAAGAGAAGCTTCCTACCATCAATACGCGCAAAGGCGCGCCGCTACGAAGCCGTTGTTCACGGGCTTGCATCGTGGCCGCATCGGCGGCAAACCAGGAAAGATTGACCGCGTTTGGAATCGTCATTAAGCGCTGGGGATCAAAGCCGTGCTGCAAAAAGCTCTTTTCAGCAAACTGCGAAAGAACCAGAACCGCATCACTGAGTTGATATTCACGCAGTTCGCGCGCCATCATCCAAGCACTTGGTTTATTTATTTTGGGTTTATTTATTTTTTGCACTGCGCTATCGGCAAGTTCGGCGAGTATTGTCCGCGCGCGAATTTCTTCCTCATGCAAAAGCGTATATTGCGTGCTGATATGCGACGAGCCTCGGGTGAGGACTTTTTTACACGCCTGCAGGCGTGGGTCGAGCAAGATTTCTTCAGCCACGCCCGAAAAGACACGAATCAAGTGCGGTTTATGAGCTTGGCGCGCGAGCCGGTTCGCAGCCCATGCGCCAAAAATTTCACACAAATAACGCTCCATCCAAAGCGGGAAAAACCAGGGCGCGACACGATTCAAAAAAGCTTGCAGCATTCTATGTACGAAAAAACTGCTGACTAATGCAGGCGCAATGCCAAATTTTGCGCATTCGCTGGCGCGGTAATTCGTCAGGAGCTGAACATCCACATCGGGCCGGGCGGAAAGCGCTTTAAGTAAATCAAAAGCGTGGAATCGGCCATGTACAACGATGGCGATACGAAGCTTTGAATATGCGTTCACTCAAGCCCACTCCAGCCACTTTGCGAGCTGCCAACGCACCGGCTGCACACCTTGTTTGGTGGGTGCTGAAAACAATTCAATCTGCGCGCTAAAGCCATGTTCTTTCAGAGCTTTTTCAACTTGCTTCAGTACGTTCAGACCCGGCCCCCGATTAAGCTTGTCCGCTTTAGTCAGCAAAATCTGCGTTTCAAGCTTGCGCGCAGTTGTCCATTGCAGCATTTGTATGTCAAAGGGCGTCATCGGTAGACGAATATCCATCATCAGCACCAATCCACGCAGGCTGGTGCGGTCCCGCAAATAGCCATCAATGACGCCACGCCATTCCAAACGCATCGCTTCCGGCACTTTGGCGTAGCCATAACCGGGTAAATCGACAAGTCGGCGTTCACGAGAAACATCAAAAAACACCAGATGTTGCGTGCGCCCCGGTGTTTTACTAACCCGGGCCAATTGCGGATGCTCTGTCAACGCGTTGATTGCACTCGATTTACCCGCGTTGGAACGCCCGGCAAATGCAATTTCGGCACCCACGTTGGGCGGTAAACCCGCTAGGTTTGGCGTACTTTTAATAAACTGCGCTTCGCGAAAGCGCTTTTTGAGTTCGGCTTCATTGACCATAGACGTATTGAGCTGCTAAAATTGGGGGCTGTAGAAAAGCGATGTCTTGCCAGAAACTTGGGCTAAATCAATTACTTACGCTTGACAGGTGGTTTTTGGCAAGTGATCGTTTGGGGCGCACAACAAAAGGTGTAGCTGCAATCGCCAAATTGTTTCTGGCACGACTACGGATTTTCTTGGTTAATTCAGTTTCCGAATTTAGTTTAAAGGGTTATTCATGCGTCTTTCTTTTTTAGCAGCTTTCTTGGCATTTGGCGTTCATATGGCAGTCTTTGCCGCTGACGCCCCCGTCGCCCAACTCGTAGGTGACGCTGCAGCCGGACAGACGAAAAGCGCGGCGTGCGTTGCTTGCCATGGCGTTGATGGCAATAGCGCCGATCCTAGCTTTGCCAAGATCGCAGGCCAACATGCTGGTTATCTCGTGCGACATTTGCATCTGTTTAAGTCAGGCGAGCGTGAAAATGCGATTATGGCGGCCCAAGCAGCGCTTTTGTCCGATCAAGACATGAGCGATGTCGCGGCATATTTCGCCACGCAAAAAGTGCGCGCAGGAAT
>JAYUUS010000174.1:0-34303 GCA_043754435.1 Rhodanobacteraceae bacterium | reverse complement strand
CTGCCGCTCGACTTGCATGTGTTAGGCATGCCGCCAGCGTTCAATCTGAGCCAGGATCAAACTCTTCAGTTTATACTTTGTGGTCGATTATAAAAATCGACCGAAATCTTTCAGCTTTACTTTAGGTTCAAACGCAAACTCAATTCAACATTGACGTATACATCGATAACTTAATTGCTTAAGCCATCTACATTTACTTCCATTAAATCATCATTTGTGTAGCCGCATCCATGCGAACTACTTCCGCACGAGCGACCACACAAGACACTTCTCAATACTGTTAAAGATCAACTCAAAAGTTAAAGAAACTGGCACAACGTTGTTGTAAGCTCAACTCTTCAAACTCAGATCTAACTCAAACCCAGCGCCTCAAAACACAAGACCACCGCCTTGAACTCAATCTCCTGACTAACTTTCCGCATCTCGCGGAGAGTGTTTCCCGTCAGGTGAGCCAGATACTCTACATCAGTTTTTCTGCCCGTCAAGATTTTTTGTTAGATGGGATTTGAGTTTGTTCAGGTTCGGGGGTCGTTACAGCGCTGACAACACCACCGTTTCCGGTAAAAACCCATATGTGACGGCCAGTTTAATTAGTTCTGCATCCGTCTTAACCTTTAGTTTTTCAAACATCGTGCGCTTGTGCGTACTGACTGTTTTGGCGCTGATAAACAGTCGCGCGGCTAAATCCATACCGCGTTCGCCGGCAACAACTGACATCGCCACTTCGTGTTCACGGCCACTCAATTGCGAAAAGGGTGATTCATGGCTTGCTTGTGGCCCGGCAAGCGCCATTGCTTGCGCTAAATCTTGGCTCACATAGCGCCTGCCCTGCATGACTTTTCGAATCGCCGCTTTCAGCTCATCGGCACCCGCACTTTTACTGACGTAACCGGACGCGCCATTCTCCAGCATTCGGCGTAGCAATCCTAATTCTTCGTGTTGACTAACGATAATGACCTTGGGTGGCTTAGCGAGCGCCATTAGGCGTGCCAATGCCTCCACACCACTAATGCCGCCCGGCATGCTGATATCCAGCAAAATCACATCTGGCTTGTCTTTTCGAGCGATCACAATCGCATCGTCGCCGCGACGACCTTCTGCGACTACGCTAAATTCAGGATCGTTGCCCAAAATTGCGGCAAAGCCCGTGCGGATTAAATCGTGATCGTCAACTAGAGCGACTCGAATCATTTTGATTACCCCTGTGATGGCTGGAATACTGTTTTTGAGTGCCGGAAAAACGGCTAAATATCGCTCACTTGGCCATTCAAATACTCGTCTTTGAGCTTGACGTAGTTTTTTGCCGAGTAATACAGCGATTCAATCTCGATATCTCTCAACATACGCACAAACCGCGCAGGATTACCACGCCACATGGAACCGGGTTCAACCGTTTTCCCCGGACTCAGCACGCTGCCTGCGGCAATCAATGCGTGTTTGCCGACGTGCGCTTTATCCAATACAACCGCACCCATACCGATTAGGCAAGCATCTTCAATGGTGCACGCGTGCAAAATTGCGCCGTGACCCACGGTTACGTCGCTGCCAATCAGCAACGGGCTACCGCCTGGTGTGTATTTTCCATCGTGAGTAACGTGCAAAACGCTGTTATCTTGAATATTGCTACGGGCACCAATAACGATGCGATTGACATCGCCGCGCGCTGCGACAAAGGGCCAGATGCTGACATCATCACCTAACTCAACTTGGCCGAGCACTAACGACATTGAGTCAACATAGACTCGTGCGCCGAGCTTGGGCGTGAAGTTTTGATAGCGGCGAACTGTCATGGATTAATTCCAAACTAGGAGTGCTTGCTCTTAGCTTGGCAGTAAGCGCGTGCGCTATAAATAGTTTTGCCAACTTTTTTCATGGCAAAGCAATTTACTCGTAAACAGTCTATTTACCGATACAAAAAGACGAAAAAATCTTGCCTAACAGATCGTCAGCGCTAAACGCCCCCGTTATTTCGCTCAAAGTCATTTGCGCCAATCGCAGATCTTCTGCGGCAAGTTCGCCGTGTTCGGCAGCGAGCCACGCTTGCGCGGTCGCTAGCTGGCTTTGCACCATTTCTAGCACCTGAACGTGACGCGCGCGCGCACTGAAAGTGCCGGTGCTGCCTTCGTTCGCTGAGTCAGACCCAGTAATTGCCAGAATTTTATGGCAAAGCTCGGGCAAGCCACTGGCTGTTAGCGTCGAGATTAAGAGCTGCGCATCGGTCACGCTGGTCGGTAACTCTTGCGCTAGCGGTGCGCCAGACAAGTCTGCCTTGTTAATCACGCAGATTCGCTTAAGCGAGTCCGGCAAACTCTGTTGTAAATCAGCAAAGCTAAAATCCGGCTGATCGGCACCGAGCAACAAAATGGCAAGATCGGCGCGCGCAATTTCTAAACGCGCGCGGCGAATGCCTTCGGCTTCAATCACATCTGGACTAATCCGCAGTCCTGCAGTATCAACCAGTGTTACCGGCACCCCGTTTAGGGTAATTTGCTCACGTAAAACATCGCGTGTGGTGCCCGCAATCGCAGTGACAATCGCGCGGTCGCTTTGCGCCAAGGCATTCAGCAGGGACGATTTGCCAGCATTTGGTGGCCCAATAATGACGACATACAAGCCATCACGCAGCCGCTGACCACGCTTGGCCCGTATGAGTAAGTTTTCTAATAAATTATTCAAGCGCGCAGTACGCGCGATTATTTGTCGGTCATGCGAGAAACTGATGTCTTCATCAGGAAAGTCGATCAGTGCTTCAACGTAGGTGCGCAGTTCGGTCAGTTCGAGCAAGACTCGTTCAACGTGCCGGGAAAACTCACCCTCTAGTGATCTGATCGCAGCGGTGGCTGCCGCTTCGCTTTGCGCCGTAATCAAATCTGCGACCGCCTCCGCCTGGGCTAAATCCAATTTTTGGTTGAGGAAAGCACGCTCAGTAAACTCACCCGCGCGTGCAGGGCGCGCGCCTAGCTGAAGGCATCGTCGCAAGAGCATAGATAAAGCGACCGGTGATCCGTGCGCCTGTAGCTCAACAACATCTTCGCCCGTAAACGAGTTCGGTGCTGGAAAATATAAAAGTAAGCCGTGATCTAACTCAACGCCATCCGCATCACAAAATTTGGCGAAGTGGGCGTAACGATGGCGCAGCGGCTTGTTAAAAAAGGCCGCCGCGATTGCGAGTGCTTGCGGCCCACTGATGCGGATAATGCCAACGCCGCCAGCACCCGCAGCAGTCGCGATGGCGGCGATGGTATCAGTCATAGCGCCTTCAAAATCCTCAACGGGCAGATTTCAATGCCGCCGCTTCGTTCTGAATTTTTTGGGTAATGTAGTACTGCTGCGCTAAACCCAGCACGCCGTTGAAAGTCCAGTACAAAACCAAGCCAGCGGGGAAAAATGCCATCATCACCGCAAACATCAGCGGCATGTAGGTCATAATTTTTTGCTGCATCGGATCCATACCCGTCATTGGCGTCATTTTGCTGGTCAAAAACATCGTTAAACCGTTTAACACCGGCAACACAAAAAACGGATCGGACGCGGTTAAATCTTTGATCCAAAATAGAAATGGCGCTTGCCGCATTTCGACGGATTCTGCGAGCACCCAGTAGAGCCCGAAAAACACTGGGATCTGGATTAGGATCGGAAAACAGCCCGCGAGTGGATTGACTTTTTCTTTTTTGAAAAGCTCCATTTGCGCCATACCAAATTTCTGAGTGTCGTCGGGAAAACGTTTCTTTAGCTCCGCGATTTTAGGTGCAATCGCTTTCATTTTTGCGCCCGATCGGTATTGCGCTTCGGATAATTTAAAGAAAATTGTTTTGAGAAATAGCACCACCAAAATGATCGCCCAACCCCAATTTCCGACAACGCTGTGCAGCCAATTCAAAACTTTAAACAGCGGCTCGGAGATAACCGTGACGTAGCCATAATCGACCACTTTTGCAAGGCCTGGGGCCAACGCATTGAGCGAGTTTTGCAGCTTTGGACCAATATAAAGTGTGGCGGGCAAAACTAACGTGGCACCCGCAGCAACCACCTGGGGTGCTGCCGTTTGACGTGTTAAATAGGCCACGCCTGTCGTTGCAGTAGGGGCAAGCATTGCAGTGGTGTACTCATTACTTTCAGTTGCCTGCGGTATCCAGCTCACAAAAAAGTGATGTTGCAAAAGTGCCATCCAGCCACCGGTGAAAGTGCGCTTGAGCGGCTGATCGGCGAATTTGCCAGAGGGCAATTTTTTAAAGCGCTCATCAGGGCTGTAAATCGCGCTTCCCACATAGGCAAGACCGGCTGGGCTTGCAAAAAACGAGCTTTGTGGTTTGGCTGGCTCGCCCTGTTGCAGTTGCCGATAGGGGAATAAAGTCAGCGGCGCGCCAGAGCTATTGGTGACTTCGTAGCGCACACCAATGGCAAAACTTCCGCGCTCTAAACGATAGATTTTGCGCACCGTAACGCCACTTGCGTCCGTCCAGGTGAACGGCACTTCGAGCACTTTTTGGTCTGCTTGCAGTGAAAGTGCGGCGCCCGCTGGGGCCTGATAAGTTGCTAGGTGATTAGGTGCCACGCCCACTTGAGCAATCAGCCCGCTTTGGGCTTTAATCCAATGTAAATCGTTGCGTTCTACCAATGCGACCGGCGTTTTGTCAGATAGCGAGACGGTGTAGGTTTTTAATTTAGCGGTGCTGATATCGGCACCGGCTAAATCAATGGTCAGCTCAAAAACATCCGTTTCGACTTTGACGCTTGCACCTTCTGCCATTTGCGGGTCTTGGCTATTGGGCGCAGCGGCGTCCATGTTTGCAGTCGTTGGCGCACCTACAGCCGGAACCGCTGCGACGGCAGGTGCGGTGTTTTGCCCGGGTAGCTCGCCTGCAGCGGGACTGCTGGTAACCGCAGCAGCATTCGTAGCGGGCGCTTGTGCCAAGGCAGGCGTAGGCGGCGGCGCATGCTCTAGCTGCCATTGCGTTAACAACATATAAGCCAACGCAGCCGTGGCGAAAGCAAACAAAAGTCGAGTGTTATTCATAGCTCACTGTTTTATGGGGCTGTGGTGTTGAGGCGTGATTGCAGAAACATGGACGCCCGCTTCTGTTGTGGGTGCGGCGGCGAAAAAACCAACTGCTTTTGAGAACAGCCGTTCGATCTCTAATTTCAAGGCAGGATTCGGGGTTTTCTGCGCCGCTGACTTTGCCATGGCGATAAACTCAAGCCCGGCTAAACACGGGGTATTCGCGCGAAAACACTCACGTAATAGGCGCTTGACACGATTTCGCTCGTGCGCGCGTTTGATTTGTTTTTTTGCAATCGCTAAACCAAGCCGAGGACGTTGCGACAATTTGACGGATTTGACGAAACTTCCGGTTTCATTGCGCTCTTGAAAGGCAGCAACGAGTGTTACGCAAGCGCCGGAAAAGCGCTTGCCCGCAGCGAATATACGATTATATTCTGCGGGCAAAAGTAGTCGCGCATGGCGTGGAAAGTCGATGCATGACCTCTTTGGTTAGCACTGCAATCTGCTAGGTTCAGACGGAGTGCAAATTTGAAGGCAACGCGCTTTAGAAGCGTGATGCCAAGCCGGAAGTTAAAGGCTAAGGAATGAGCCTGGAACGGCCTTTGGCTCGGCGTGCAGAAATAATTGCACGGCCGCTTTTGGTCGCCATACGAGCGCGGAAGCCGTGGGTACGGGCGCGATGCAGTTTGCTGGGTTGAAAAGTACGTTTCATGGCTAAGCCCTAAAATTTGGTAAAGTCTAGATAATGCTTGGGGGAATTCGGCTAAGAAAGAAACTCAGCTCAAATAAATGTCGCTCGCTGTATTAAATTGGCTTGGCTTTGAATACACAAGCGTTAGCAAAACGGTCTATTACAATAGCGGTCTAGCCTAAGCGATGTCAATTAGCTGCTACCCTTGGCGTTTATATAGCTTTTAGAGAGGGTTTGCTCTGACCATGCGCGCCTGGAAAAAAATCACCGATGATATGGCACTAGAAATCGGGCAAGAATCAGTTTTACTGTGGCTAACGCCCCTTGTAGTGCGAGTAAACGGTGACACGTTAAAATTATTTGCGAGTAACGCCCACGTCGAAACCGAAGTGCGCGCGTTACTGCCGCGCATTCGAAAGTTATTGACTAAGCACGCGCCCGAGCTGATAAAACTAGAGCTACACGTAGGCGATGGTTACGAACACGAGCCGGCTGCGCAAACGCTTTTTGCGGCAAACCCGCCGACCCACTACACGCCGACAAGAGCGCCCTTACCCAGCGATTTCTCATCGCGCTTAGATCCGCGCTATAGTTTTGCGAATTTCGTTGAAGGCCGCTCGAACCAGCTCGCCAAACACACCGCATTGCAAGTTGCGCGCGATCCGGGGGCGGCGAACTACAATCCGCTGATGCTCTACGGCGGCACTGGCTTAGGCAAAACCCATATCTTGCATGCTTTAGGCGGCGCCATTCAGGCGAAAAATCCGGCTGCCCGCATTATGTATGTGCGCAGTGAAGACTTTGTCAGCGGCATGATGAAAGCGCTGCGCGGCGAGGGAAGCTCCAGCGTTAACGCAATGGATCAGTTTAAATCCCTGTACCGTGGCCTGGATTGCCTGCTGATCGACGATATCCAGTTTTTTGCCGGTAAAGAGCGTTCGCAGGAGGAGTTTTTCCACACCTTCAATACGCTTTATGATTCTAGGCAACAGGTCGTGATGACTTGTGATCGCTTCCCAAAAGAGTTAGAGCGCTTTGAGCAACGCTTACAGTCACGCTTCGGTTGGGGCTTGAGTGTTGCGGTTGAACCGCCGGATTTTGAAACGCGGGTGGAGATTTTGCTGGCGAAAGCGCAAGCCTCGAAAATGCAGCTTGATGAAGCCGTGGCGCAACTGATCGCCAAGCGTATGCGTTCAAACGTGCGCGAACTAGAGGGCGCGCTGAATACCTTGACAGCGCGCGCGCATTTCTCCGGCCAAGCGATCACGCTGGATTTCGCTTCTGAAACGCTACGCGATCTATTTTCGGTGCAAGACCGCAGTGTATCGGTCAGCAGTATTCAGAAATCTGTCGCAGAGTACACCCGAATTTCGCTCAGTGATTTGCTTTCTGCCAAACGCACCCGCTCGATCGCTCGCGCCCGGCAATTGGCGATGGCTTTGACGAAGGAGCTAACGAATCTAAGCCTAAAAGAAATTGGCGAGGCATTCGGTGGCCGGGATCACACGACTGTATTGCATGCCTGCCGGTTGGTTGAGGAGTTAAAAAAGACCGAAGGGCAAAATTTTGACGACTGGCAAACGATGTTGCGGCGTTTGGTGGGATAAACGCACACAAATGGTTTAGCGCTGTATAAGCGGTGCGTAAGACCCTGCATAAGTATGTGGATAAGCGTGTGGTAAGCCAGTGGAAAAAGTTATCCACGCATGCTGCACCGTTTTTACCGTTCTTGCTAAGGCCGCTATCCACGTCTTTTTGGCAAAAATTATTCTATTAATCAATCGCTTACAAAGTTATCCCCAGAATTAGTTGACACTGCTACTACTACTATTTTTTTATAAATAAGAACTAAAAGCAGAAGAGCAACCCACTTACATCTTGAACGTTTAGGCCATAAACGTATGCTTGACGTCTAAGGTTTATGTTGTTTAAAGCCAATCAGCTAAAACGCGCAGAAAGATACGTAAACGCCGCTCGCAATCCTTGGCAGGCGCCACCTTTGGGACGGCCGGGTTGCTCGGTGTCGTTCCAGCAATAGGTGTCGATATGCACCCACGGGATCGCTTTAGGTACGAATCGGTCTAAATAAAGTGCGGCGGTAATCGCGCCGGCCATGCGGGAACTGCCGGCGTTATTGATATCGGCAATCGGGCTGTCAATCATGCGCTGGTAGTCTGCCCACAAAGGCATGCGCCAGAGTGGGTCTTGAACCGACGTGCCCGCTACGATCAGCGCGTGCACCAGTTCGTCGTCGTGGCAAAACGTCGCAGGTAAATCCGGGCCCAGTGCAATGCGGGCAGCGCCGGTGAGCGTGGCAAAATCCAGAATCAATGCGGGTTTGGCTTCAACCGCATAGGTTAAGGCGTCGCACAACACAACGCGGCCTTCGGCGTCGGTATTACCAATTTCCACACTTTGGCCCGAGCGCGTGGCGATCACGTCGCCCGGGCGATAGCTCATTGGGCCGACTGCGTTTTCCACCGCAGGCACCAATAATTTCAGACGTACTTTAAGCCGGAACTGCATCACCAACTGCGCCAGCATGATCGCCACGGCTGAGCCGCCCATATCTTTTTTCATCAGCGCCATGCCATCGGACGCTTTCATATCCAGGCCGCCTGTGTCGAAGCAAACGCCCTTGCCTACCAGCACCAATAACGGCGTGCTGGCGTCCGATTTAGCGTGTTGCCAATTTAGCTCTAACAAGCGCGGCGGCCGATGACTGGCCCGCCCAACCGCGTGAATTGCCGGGAAGTTTTGCGCCAGCAAGTCCTCTCCCACAATTTCGCTGAATGTGGCGCTGTAGCGCTGCGCTATGTCAGCCACGAACGCACTTAATTGCTGTGGCCCCAAATCTTGTGCAGGCGTATTCACCAACGCGCGTGCGCCGGTTACTGCTGCTGCCAGTTGCAACACTCGCTCGTACGCTGCTGCATCGGGCAATACTAATTGTGCAGATTCGTTTGATTTCTTCTTATAGCGGGTAAAACGATCAGCACCCAAACACCAGCCTAGCGCTAAACGCTCTGCGATCGGCAGTGCAATTTCATCGGCTAGCCGATAGACACCGACGGGCAAAGTCAACGGCAATTTGCTAAGCGCGTACAGATTGCTAGCACCATTAATCACCAGCACGCCGCTGAGCCCGCCATCAGAATCGGGAAGCAGTGCCACCTCGCCGTTTTTCGGGTTAAATCCGCTGGCTTTTAGCCAGGTTCGGACGGTGGTAGTCTGCGTTTTGAACCACTCAGGGTAGCTAGCGGCAGAGATCAGATAAACGCTTTTGGCGTGCGCACTTTCGCAAATTAGGCTTGTGGAAACTGGGCTGGTCGAAAGTAAGCTGGTTGAAACTAAGCTCATGATGTCGCTCTACTAAAGTTGGTATTGATTTCTGCCAACGATACTACGGCGTTGCGTGCACCTAGCCCAACGCGATCGCGACAGCCCGCTGCGCCCGCAAGTCATGCGGCAGCTCGGCAAACTGAAAATCAAACATGGCGCTGACCGGCGGCGGTGCAAGCTCCAGATAGGCATTCACTTCTGCATCAATATCAGCGCCACATTCTTGCAGCCAGTTTTGCTCGATCGCTTCCGACCACTGCCCGGCTTGCGTTAAATATTGACGCAAGCGCAGCATCGGCTCCAGTGTCCACGCGTGTTTGACCTCGGCATCCGCTCGATAGCGCCGCGCATCGTCAGCGGTGGTGTGATCGCCTAATCGGTAAGTCACCAATTCCACCACGCTAGCGCCACCGCCCGCGCGCGCGTGGGCCACGGCCTCATCCAGCACCGCGCGCACCGCCAAAATATCATTGCCGTCAGCTTGAATGCAGCGTAAGCCGCTGGCTAGACCTTTTTGCGCTAAGGTTTTTGCGCCCGTTTGACGCGCGCGCGGCACGCTAATCGCATACTGATTATTCACAATCACCAAGACCAACGGCAATTGCTGCGCGCCCGCGATATTGATGGCACCGTAAAAATCCGTTTTCGAGGTGCCGCCATCGCCGCATACGGCTAATGCCACGCGCGGCTCACCGCGATATTTGAACGCCATCGCCGCACCTGCTGCGTGCAGGCACTGCGTCGAAATCGGCACGCACCAGGAAAAATCATGCAGCGCGCCTAGTTCAGCGTTTGCACCCTCAAAAAAATTGCCGCGCTCATCGCCGCCCCAATACATCAGCACATGCCGAGGTTTGACGCCGCGATAAAACTGCGCGCCATATTCCCGATACATTGGCGCAAAACAATCTTCGGGTTTCAAACTAGAGCCGATGCCCACATGCGCGGCCTCATGCCCCAAGGCGGAGGCATAGGTGCCCAACTTCCCGGTGCGCTGCAGCGCAATCGCCTTGGTATCAAATACCCGCAAGTACAGCATGCGCTGAAATAAATCGCGCAAGGTTGTGAAATCTAATCCCAGCGGCGATGGTGCGCCGGTAAGCGCGCCCTCCGGGCTTAAGCACTGAACAAATTCGACAGAAAATTGCGCGGCGACAGACATGGGGCCTAGTTCCAGAGCAAATTGGTGGGCTGATGGTATGCCCAATTAGCCCGCATTTCCTTCACCCGATGTTTAATTTTCTGCCGCGCGAATCGCGTTATCACTTACGACCCTGGACTAGTTTTCTAGAATAATTCCCCCGGCACCACCCGCGCGCCGCGCCCGGCCACCGGCGCTAGATAGCTCGTGGTGCGCAAACCGGTGGCTTCAAATGCCGCCTGCATCGCCGATTGCGCCTTGGCGGCCGACTCGTGATCGCTAAACCAAGCGAACACGCTGGGCCCCGCGCCAGAAATGCTGGCCCCGATCGCACCGGCGTCTAGCGCTGCTTGTTTTACTGCGTAAAAACCCGGAATCAAAGGCGCGCGTTTGGGCTCTACCAACACGTCCGCCAAACTTTGCCGCAGCAAGCTGTGATCGTTCTCATACAGCGCAATCAAAAACCCGGCGAGTTTGTCGCTTTGCGCAACGAATTCGCCAATTTGAAATGGCACCGCCAATGCTGCACGCGCAAATTTGGTTTCCAAAACGAAATCTGGATGCACCACCACCGCCGTTAGGCCGCTGGGCACGGGCAGGGAAATACAGCGCTCGGCGTTGGTAAAACACAAACCACCCAAGAGCTGCGGGCCGACATTATCGCCATGTTTTGCACCACTCGCGGCGCATTCGCCCTCCAGCGCAAACGGATACAGCTGCGCTAGCGTTAGCGGCGAGCCACACGCCGCATTCGCCGCCACCACAGCCGCCACCGCACTGGCTGCAGAACCGCCGAGTCCTGAGCCGAGCGGGATGCCCTTATGAATGCGCAGACTAAAGCCGTGCGTTAAGCCTAAAGCCCGCTGATACGCCAAAACCGCGCGCCCGGCGGTGTTTTCCTGTGCGCTGTGCGGCAGCGGGATGTCAAGGCCGGTGATCGCGGTAATTTCGACGCTGCTTGAGTCGGTGCAGTACGCGGAAACTCTGTCGCCAAGCGGACGGCCGTCGCTGTCCGTTGTGTCGAGCGCATGTCCAATTAAATCGAAGCCTACTGCCGCATTGCCGACGCCAGCGGGCGCAAATGCGGTTGCGTGGCGGTCATTTACAGTTGCCATGAGGATATTTTTATCAGCGGTAAGCTTTGAATCTTGACTGGATTTAGCGGCTGACGCCAGATGGCCGTGTTTTTTAAGATTAACCGCGCTTTTTGCTGGCGTTTAGTGCCGTGCGGTTATGCTCCGCGCATTGATTTTCGAGCAGCTAAGATGAAACAGTTAATTCGTGACTTGGTCAGCCAAGCACTCACCACATTGGTTGCGGCACACGAAGCACAGGGCGTAGACGCCGCAATGCCAGAATTTTTGGTCGAAAACACGAAATCCCGTGAGCACGGCGATTTTGCCTGCAATGCGGCGATGGCGGCGGCAAAACTTTTGCGGCAAAAGCCGCGCGATTTGGCGGCTGCGATTGTGGCGAATTTGCCTGCGAATCCAAACGTGGTGAAAGTTGACATCGCTGGCCCCGGCTTTTTGAACTTTTTTATGCGTGCCGAGAGCATGTATGCGGTGATTGGCGAAGTGCTGCGTTTGGGCGCGGAATTTGGCCGCACCAATTTGGGTGCGAACGAAAAGCTGACGGTTGAGTATGTGTCCGCCAACCCAACTGGCCCGATGCACGTCGGTCATGGTCGCGGCGCCGCTTATGGTTCTAGTTTGAGTAATATTCTGAGTGCTGCCGGCTTTAACGTGCAGCGCGAGTACTACGTCAACGATTACGGCCGCCAGATGGACATTATGGCGACGAGTTTGTGGCTGCGCTATTTGGACTTGCATCAGATCAGCGCGCGGTTCCCGGAAAATGCCTATAAAGGTGCCTACGTCACCGAAATGGCGGCACCGTTGGCAGCTGAATTTGGCGCAGCGTTTGTCTGTGATGGCGCGGCGTTAATGGCGAATTTGCCGCCAGATGAGTCCCAGGGCGGCGATAAGGACAAACATGTTGACGCGCTGATTGCGAATGCGAAGTCCTTGCTGGGTGCTCTCAAATTTCGGCAAATTTACGATTTTGCGCTGGCGCGCTTGCAGGCGGAAATTAAAGCCGAGCTGGTCAAGTTCAACGTTGTGCACGATGAATGGTTTAGCGAGCGCTCGCTGGCGGAAAGTGGCGCGTTGCAATCGGTGGTGGCGGCATTGACTGAACGCGGCCAGATGGAAACCCGCGATGGTGCGCTGTGGTTTAAAGCCATAGAATATGGCGACGAAAAAGACCGAGTTGTGGTGCGCGAAAATGGCCAGAGCACCTATTTTGCCTCCGACATTGCGTACTTAAAAAACAAGTTTGAACGCGGCTATGACCGGGCGATCTACATTTTAGGTGCCGACCACCACGGCTATATCGCCCGCTTAAAAGCCGCAGCAAGCGGCTTGGGGATTGATCCGAATCGCGTCGAAGTGGATTTGGTGCAGTTTGCGCGCTTGTTTAAAGACGGCGTGGAAGTGTCGATGGGCAAACGCGGCGGGCAGTTCGTGACGCTGGCAGACTTGCGCGAGGAAGTCGGCACCGACGCCGCGCGGTTTTTCTATGTCATGCGCAGCCACGAGCAGCATCTGGATTTCGACATGGAGTTGGCGAAGAAACAGTCGTCAGATAACCCGGTGTATTACGTGCAGTACGCCCATGCGCGGATTTGTCGGGTTTTTGAGCGCTTAACCGAGCGCGGTTTAGGCGCATTCGATGCTGAACTTGGCATGGCAAATCTTGGGCTGTTATCGGAAGCGCGCGAGCTGTCCTTGATTGCTGCGATTGGCAGGTTTTCCGAAGTCATCAACAGCGCCGCGAATACCCGCTCGCCGCACGTTATCGCCAATTATGTGCGCGATCTGGCGGCGCAATTGCACGGCGTTTATGACAGCCCGCCGCGTTTAGAGATTTTGTGTAGCGATCCTAGCCTGCGCAACGCGCGTTTAGCGTTAATGGCGGCGACGCGGCAGGTGTTGAAAAATGGCCTAGCTTTGCTGGGCGTTGCAGCACCGGATTCCATGTAGACGCGTGATCGTTGTCAGTTTGTCAATATAAATGGGGAATAGCAGTGACAAAAAAGAATCAAGCGGTACGCAATAGCAGTCAAAAATCGCCGCTGCCCGCATGGGTGTGGCTATTGACCGGTTTTGCCGCCGGAATCGCATTGAGCGCGCTACTCATATTTCGGGATTATTCTAAGGAAAAAGCGCTTTCTACCGTGCCTAAACCCGTACCTGCTGCCAGCATTAGCGAGATGGCGCGGGGTGATGCCCCAGATACCCCTGAACAGCCTGCCGCTGCCGACGATAAGCCTAAGTATGATTTTTATACCGCGCTTGCCGAACGTGAAGTTATTATCCCAGACACCGAAATCCGGGAGCAGGCGGCAAAGCCTGAAGTGCAGGTGGCGGACGCGAAAGTGCGCTATTTCTTGCAGCTCGGAAGCTTTCCCCAAGCTGCGGATGCGGATGCCCTGAAGGCGCGTTTGGCGCTTAGCGGCGTACAGGTGCAAGTGAGCGAAGTCAACGTTAATGGCAAACTGTGGCACCGGGTTCGGCGCGGGCCATTTGCCGCAATTGCCGCCGCTGACACCGCTAAGCGCGATTTGATGCAAACCAACATTTCCTCTACCTTGGTGCGGGAAAGCATTCAGTGACGACAACCGTTTTAGTGGTGGGCTCGGGCGGGCGCGAACATGCGCTGGCGTGGCATTTAAGCCTAGACCCTGGCGTTGAACGCGTGCTGGTTGCGCCCGGCAATGCTGGCACTGCGCGCACCGCAAAGCTTGAAAATGTGGCGATTGCTGCCACCGATATCGCTGGCTTGATTGCTTTGGTGCAGCGCGAAGCGATCGATTTCACCGTGATCGGGCCAGAAACGCCCTTAAGTTTGGGCATCGTCGATCAGTTTCAGGCGCAAGGCTTAGCAGTGTTTGGGCCGCGCCAAAATGCTGCCGAGTTAGAAAGCTCAAAAGCCTTTACCAAAGATTTTTTGGCGCGCCACCAAATTCCCACGGCGGCCTATCAGGTGTTCACCGAACTTGAGCCAGCGCTTGCCTATATCGACCAACAGGGTGCGCCGATTGTGGTGAAAGCAGACGGTTTGGCCGCTGGCAAAGGCGTGGTCGTGGCCGCAACCATCGCCGAGGCCAAAGCTGCGGTAATCGACATGCTCGGCGGGCGCTTTGCCGCAGCAGGCGCGCGCGTGGTGATTGAAGAATTTTTAAGCGGCGTCGAAGCCAGCTACATTGTGATCGCGGCGAATCAAGATTTTGTGCCGATGGCGACCAGTCAAGATCACAAGCGCGTTGGCGCAGGGGACACCGGCCCGAATACCGGCGGCATGGGTGCGTATTCGCCGGCACGCGTGGTCACACCAGAAATTGAAGCGCGAATCAAAAGCGAAATTATTGCGCCCACATTGCGCGGCATGGCGGCAGAAGGCCGGCCATTCACCGGGTTTTTGTACGCCGGTATTATGATCGACGCACAAAACAACCCGCGCGTGCTGGAGTTCAACACGCGCATGGGGGACCCTGAAACCCAGCCGATCCTGGCGCGCTTAGCGTCGCCACTGCTGCCGGTGCTGCAAGCGGCAGCCAACAATACGCTTAGCGGTCAAACCTTAGCTTGGGACGCGCGCGTCGCTTTGGGCGTAGTGCTGTGCGCCGAAGGCTATCCAGGCGAGGTGCGCAAAAATGATGTGATCGCGGGCTTAGAGAATGCCGATGCGGCGACCCTGGTTTTTCACGCCGGTACTAAAGCGCTCGATAATGCGGTGTTGACCGATGGCGGTCGCGTGCTGTGTGTGGTGGGTCTAGGTAGCGACACCCAGGCCGCAAAAGCCGCCGCCTACGCGCGCGCCGAGAAAATCACTTGGCCCGGTCGATTTATGCGCCCGGATATCGGCTGGCGGGCGGTTTAGTATTTGCAAGTTCGATCAAATGACGCTCCAGAATAACCGCTGCCGCCCACGCGTCCACCGCTTGCGCCTGTTTACGCCGCGCTTGGCCAAGCGCGCGTTTTTCCGCAAACAGCGCTTTGGCGTTGCGCGTGCTGGAGCGCTCATCAATCAGGATGGCCGGCTTTTTTAGTCGGGTGGTTAACTCAGCGGCAAATTTGCGCGCGCGCTTACTAATCGGCTGCTCAGCGCCCTCGATGGTCAGCGGCAAACCGACGGCATAGCCAAAGGGCTGCCATTCGCGCTCAAGCTTTGCCAGTGCGCGCCAAAATTCTTCCTCTGGCTGCGCGGGGATGCTGCTCAGCGGGCGCGCCGAGCCAGTCAGCGTGGAGCCCACCGCAATTCCGATCATTTGGGTGCCGACATCAATGCCAAGCCAAGTGGGATTATCCATAGGCTAGAGGGTAAGGGCAGCGTGCGCTTAGAACAAGTTTGTTTGGGTTTGCGGCATGTTTGAAAATGGGAAACAAAAAGCCGTTTAGTTCCGAAATCGAACGTCTAGGTTTCGAACTACTTAAAGCTACCGGGCAAGTACGAGGTAAAATTTCCTGATGTTTCGGCGGAATCCGCCATAACGTGTGCTGCAGTTTCAATAGGTGCGGCTAAATTCACTATATTATTCACTATTTCACCATTTTTGCCAACCGCAATAGTGGTGCCAAACACTAAAGCAAGGGCGCTAACAATCAAAAGGCGGGTGCGTATGGTGTACATCGGATCAATCCAGTGATTTGTTAAATCGCATATTGCAAAAGTTGTGCCGACTGATTTCAAATTGAAATCAGTCTTGATAATGCTTAATTGCATCCACTAGAAAATGTGGAACTCGAAACGTCAAAATCCCTATAACGCCGCAAAACTATACATTCCCAATCCCAGCAAAATCATGACGCCGCCATCAATTCCTGCGATTCTCGGCATTCTTCAAGAACGAGAACCTCAATTGTGATCCTTTTACCCGCGTTTATGTTGTCTGCCGCGCTATCTGACCCCAATTCATACGCGAATTTTAACGATGTCCGCGTCAAAAATTTGCATCTAGATTTAGCCGTATCGTTCGATCAGCAGCGCTTGTCTGGCTTTGCCGAGCTTGAGCTGGATTGGAAAACGCCCGCCGCCACAACGCTGGTGCTGGACACGCGCGCCTTGGAAATTGCGTCCATTTATGCAATCGACAGCCACAGCAATTTCAAACCCGCGCGCTTTCGTTTGGGCGCGCAGCACAAATTTTATGGGCAAAAATTGACCATTGAACTGCCCGGCCGCAATCCGCGCGTGCGCATTGTTTATCGCACTAAACCTGCGGCGAGCGGGCTGCAATGGCTCACTCCAGAGCAGACCTTAGGCAAGACCGAGCCATTTTTGTTTAGTCAAAGCCAAGCGATTCATGCGCGTAGCTGGGTGCCCCTGCAAGATACCCCCGCCGTGCGCTTTACTTATTCGGCGCATGTGCGCACGCCGGTCGGGCTACTGGCGCGTATGAGTGCGAATAACGATAGCGACGATAAGCCAGACGGTGACTATCGCTTCGCCATGCCGCAGCCGATTCCGAGCTATTTGCTGGCGCTTGCCGTGGGCAAATTGGAGTTTCGAGCGCTGGGTAAGCGCACGGGTGTGTACGCAGAACCGGGGCGCATTGAAGCGGCTGCGGCGGAATTAACCGACACCGAGTCGATGGTTGAAATTGCGGAAAAGCTTTTTGGCGCGTATCGCTGGGGCCGCTACGACATGCTGGTGTTGCCGCCGAGCTTTCCATTTGGCGGCATGGAAAACCCGCGCTTGACCTTTTTGACACCGACTTTTATCGCCGGGGATAAAAGCCTAGTCAGCCTGATTGCGCACGAATTAGCACACAGCTGGTCCGGCAATTTGGTCACGAATGCGAATTGGGAAAGCATTTGGCTGAATGAGGGCTTCACCACCTATGTGCAGTCCAGAATCGTCGAGGCGGCTTATGGCGTAGAGCGCGAACGCATGGAGACCGCGCTGGCGGAGCAAGATTTATTAGTCGAATTGAGCGAAACGCCGCCCGCCGACCAAACTTTTCGACCGAATCTCAAAGGGCGCGACCCGGACGACGGTTTATCGGGCGTGCCTTACGACAAAGGCCACTGGTTTTTGCGCTGGTTGGAAGAAGCGTTCGGGCGCAAAACCTTCGACCCATTTTTACGCAGCTGGTTTGATGCGCATGCCTTTCAAAGTGTCGGCACCGATCAGTTTCTGGCATTTTTGAACACAGAACTGCTGGCGAAACATCCCGGTGTCGTGACTCAAACGCAGATTGACCAGTGGGTCGATGGTCCAGGTATTCCACCGTTCGCAAAAGCCGCCGTTTCGACTAAATTTATTGAAATTGATCGCTTAATTGCCTCGTTTAACAGCGATAAAGTGCTGAGTGACGCGCTGCCGGCCAAAACTTGGTCCACACAAGAATGGCTGCGGTTTTTGCACGGCATCAATGAAACCGAACAGCCTGCCGCCAAACTTGCCGCGCTGGACGCCGGTTTTAAGCTGACCGGCTATGGCAACAGTGAAGTCGCACACGTGTGGTATTTAATCGCGATCAAAAACGGCTATGCCAAAGCGGATGCAGCGCTGGAAGCCTATTTGCTCAGCATTGGTCGGCGCAAACTGATCGTGCCGCTGTATAAAGATTTGTACGCCAAAAACCCCGCCCGCGCCAAAGCCATTTATGCCAAGGCGCGCCCTGGCTACCACCCGATTGCACAAGTGACTTTGGATGCGTTATTGAAGTAGTGGGATTGAAGTGCCAGATTAAGCGAACCCGGCTATACTCACGGCCCCAAATTCGCGGCCGCAGCCAGTTCAACGCTGCGGCCAACCGCACTGCATCAGGCTTATCCATGCTTTCAATTGAATCTAGAATCGCCAAAGACATCGCTGCCAGCGAGCGCCAAGTTGACTCCGCTATCAAGTTGCTTGACGAGGGTGCGACCGTGCCCTTCATTGCCCGCTATCGCAAAGAAATTACCGGCGGGCTAGACGATACCCAATTACGTTTGCTGGAAGAGCGCTTGACTTACCTGCGCGAGCTAGAAGAGCGCCGCACCGCGATTTTAGCCAGCATTGAAGAGCAAGGGAAAATGACGCCGGAATTGCGCGGCGATATCTTGGTGAGCGAAACCAAAGCGCGCTTGGAAGATTTATACCTGCCCTACAAACCCAAACGCCGCACCAAAGCCCAGATCGCTCGTGAAGCGGGCCTGGAACCACTGGCGACGGGCTTATTGAATGACCCCACACAAACGCCGGAAACCTTTGCCGCAGGTTTTGTCGACGCTGAAAAAGGCGTCAATGATGTCAAAGCCGCACTCGATGGCGCACGCCATATTTTGCTGGAACAATTTTCCGAGAATGCCGCACTCGTCGGTGAAATGCGCGAATGGTTGACCGCAAACGGTCAAATTCGCAGCCAAGTCATTGCTGGCAAAGAAAAAGAGGGTGCCAAGTATTCCGATTACTTCACCATGGTCGAGCCGATTCGATCCATCCCAAGCCACCGCACGCTGGCACTTTTTCGCGCCCGCGCCGAAGGTATTTTGGAATTGGAGTTGGAGCCGGGCACTGAACCCGAAGAGGGCCATATTCTAGCGCGCGCCAAAGTCGCTGTGGCGGCTGGCATTGCAGACAAAGGCCGCCCTGCCGATGCGTGGCTGTTGGAAACTGCGCGCCAGGCTTGGTTGGTGAAGCTGCATGTGCATTTGACGCTGGATTTATACGGGCAAGTGCGCGAACGCGCAGAAGCCGAGGCGATTCGCGTGTTTGGCGATAATCTTAAGGACTTATTGCTCGCCGCACCCGCTGGCCCGAAAGTGGTGTTGGGGCTAGATCCGGGCATGCGCACTGGCTGCAAATTGGCGATTGTCGATCACACCGGCAAGGTGCTATTTACCGGCGTGATTTATCCGCATCAACCGCAAAACCAGTGGGACGCCTCGGTCGCGGCACTGGCGGCTTTATGCCTGCAATATGGCGTGGCGCTGGTCAGTATCGGTAATGGCACCGGCAGCCGTGAATCGGATTTGCTGGTGATTGACTTGATGCGCAAACACCCAGAGCTGAAATTGCGCAAAATGGTGGTGAGCGAGGCCGGTGCGTCGGTGTATTCCGCGAGCGAATTGGCCGCGAAAGAATTCCCGGATATGGACGTCACGCTGCGCGGCGCGGTTTCCATCGCCCGGCGCTTACAAGACCCGTTGGCGGAATTGGTCAAGATCGACCCGAAAAGCATTGGCGTCGGTCAATATCAGCACGACGTGAATCAAATCAAGCTCGGCCAGCGCCTGGATGGCACCGTCGAAGACTGTGTGAACTCGGTCGGCGTCGATCTGAATACCGCTTCCGGCCCGCTGCTGGCGCGGGTGGCTGGCTTGAGCAATTCTTTAGCCGACAATATCGTCAAGTTTCGCGAAGCGAATGGCGCATTCTTGGAGCGCAGCCAGTTAAAGAACGTGCCGCGTTTAGGCATTAAAGCGTTTGAGCAATGCGCCGGATTTTTGCGCATCAGTAATGGTGCGAATCCGCTCGATGCCTCGGGCGTACACCCGGAAAGTTATCCAGTCGTGCAGCGCATTTTGAGCGGTACCGGGCGTGAGCTAAAAGGCTTGATCGGCGATGTCGCATTTCTGCGCACGCTCAGCCCAGACAAATACACCGATGATTATTTCGGCGCACCAACCGTGCGCGATATTTTGAAAGAGCTGGAAAAGCCCGGCCGCGATCCGCGCCCCGAATTCAAAACTGCCACTTTCGCCACCGGCGTGACGCAAGTCAAACATTTAGCGCCCGGCATGATTTTGGAAGGCGTAGTCAGCAACGTTGCGGCATTTGGCGCATTCGTGGACTTGGGCGTGCATCAAGACGGCTTGATTCATATTAGCCAGTTGAGCGGCGCAAAGTTCGTCAAAGACCCACGCGAAGTCGTCAAAACCGGCCAAATCATTAAGGTGAAGGTTCTGGAAGTGGATTTGGAGCGCAAACGCATTAGTTTGACCATGCGCTTAGACGCCGAGCCTGAAGCGCCTGCCGCAGAGCGTGCGCCAGCACAGCGTCCAGAAAATCGGCCAGAACGCGCACCGCGTACATCTAGGCCTGAGCGCGCGCCACGCACTGCCGCACCACCGGCTGGGCAAAATTCGGCACCAACTCCTGCGCCGCGCGCAGACCAGCCACGCAGCGCTGATCGGCCCGCTGGCGATCAGCGGCCAGCGCAGCGCACCGATACACGTCCTGAGCGTTCCGGTGCTCGGCCCCAAGGTGGGGATCGTGGAGATCGCTCCGGGCCACGGCCGTCCGGCGGCGAGCGCAATTTTGACCGCAATGCCCGCCCGGCGGCACCCGCACAGAAATCCGGGCCACCCGCGCCGAAGTTGGGCAGCGCGTTCGCGGATTTGTTTGCGAATTTTGGTAAGAAGTAGCGCGCAACGCTTCGGGTTAATGCGCGTTTTGAATTCGATTTGGACGCAATCACCACAGCCCTGCATCTAATCAATCAGGAAAATGTTTTGACGCAGTGGTTTTTCGCGCTGCCGCCACTGCTTCTTTTCATTGCTGTGCGACTGCATTTTTCAAAGCGATGGCTTGTGCTAGTGGCGATGCTATCTGGTGGGCTCAGCTATGCCTGCCTGATGCAAGAAGTGCAGCTGATTCAACTGCGGATTGAACGGGAAATGGCGCTGGCTTGCGATCATCCCATTGCCAACCAGATCAGCGCCGCGTGCGAACAAGCCGCAGCTAATTACGGCAACGACACCGGCCGCGCATTGGCACCGTTCACAGGCGCAGTGATGGCTTTACTCTACGTCGCGCTAGTGCTGGGTATTGCGCTTGTATGGCGCAAAAAGAGAGAACATCGCACAAAATTGTCCATTTAACGTCAGAAGCTGACGCCATTCAAAAATCGACCTTCCAAGCCTTGCCGCAGTTTGGGTGTTGGGCACGCTGCAATTGATGGTTTTTATTGCATTTTGTAAAACTTCATTGCCATTTAACTCATAGTTGGCACATTTCCTGCCTTCAACCTTGTTGCCGTCCATATCGAATCAACGCTAGCGGCGTATGCGTTAAAACTGAGCCATTGATGGAAAACCAAGACCAAGGCGTCAATCGCTACCTATTGCTTGCGCTGCTCCTGTGCATGGGCCAATGCGCTTTCGGGGCGAACGTCGCAGCCTTGCAAATTGATGGTGTGTTTGATGAGCCTGCTTGGGCGCAGGCACAAACTTTAGACGAATTGGTATTGGTTGAACCCTTCACCAAAATGCCCGCGCACCTTAAAACCACGGTCCGGGTGTTGGCGCAGCCCGAAGGTTTGGCGCTGGCTTTTGTCTGCACGCAGCCGCCTGAGGTTACCCGCACCGCCGCCGTGCGCGCGCGCGATGCCACACCCAAGAGCGATGCGGTGACGGCGGTGATTGATTTTGACGATACCGGGCAGCGCGCGTATCAATTCACGGTCGGGCTAGGCGGCGCGCAGGCCGATGGCATCGTAAGCGGCGAGGTCAGCGTCAACGCCGATTGGGACGGCGTTTGGCAGTCAGCAGTCACGCAAACTGGTGCTGTTTGGAACGCGGAGCTGCTGATTCCGTGGTCGGCTGTACCGATGCGCAAGGCCTTGACCGATCAACGCCGCATTGCGATCAGCGTCAATCGCGCGGTGTGGAGTTTGGGCGAGGTTTATGCCTATCCGGCGATTAGCAACTTGCAAAGTCGCTATTTATCTGATTTTGCCGCAGTTACCGTGCCGAGCTTTAGCCAAAGCAAGTTGAGCATCGTGCCGTATGCCTCCATCGGCGCGGACTTGCTGGGTCAGCGCACGCAAAACCGCGAGGGCGTGGATGTGAGCTGGCGTCCGTCCAGCCAATTTGGCTTAACGGCGGCAATTCGGCCCGATTTTGGTCAAGTTGAGGCTGACACATTGGTGCTCAATTTTGATGCGATTGAAGTGTTCAACTCCGACAAGCGGCCATTTTTCACCGAAAATCAAGCGCTGTTTGAGGTGGGCGGTGCCGGTTACGATCAGTTGGTTTACACCCGGCGCATGGGCGCCGAATCAGAAATCGACGGTGCCTTGAAAATGACCGGCTCTGCTAACGGGTTTGAATATGGTGCCCTGGTAGCCAATGAGCGGGTTACGAACGATCCCGACACAGGAGATTTGCTGGGTTCGCAATTTGCCGTTCTGCGGGTGCAGCGTGCCAGTGAACGCATAAGCACAGGCTATTTGTTCACCCACGTCGAGGGTGATCAACGCCAAGCTAGCGTGAACAGTGTGGATCTGCAGTGGCGACCGAATGCCACACATAGCGTCAATGCCATTCTCATACACAGCCAAATTGCTGAAATCGCCGAGGTCGCAAAGCCAAACAGCAACGGTTTGGGCGGGGGCTTAGTGTGGGCTTTTGCTGGCGATATGACCGACTTTAGCGCCACTGCCAGTCATTACGACCGTGATTTGGACTTCAATGACTTAGGTTATCAGGCCCGCAGCAGCTTAAATCAGCTTGAGCTGACCGGCACGCTTAGGCCTAAAGCGCAAGCCGATACGGAAGTCTTTTCCTATAACGGTTATTTCACCGCGCGCCGTAACGATTCGGGCGTGGATCTAGGTCAATCGCTGTTTCTGTACCGCCAAGGCACACCGGTAGGCGGTGGCTACTCGACCCTGCAATTCCAGTGGGAGTCGGCCGCGTTCGACGATTTATCTTCGCGCGGCAATGGCTTACTCAAGCGGCCCGCGCGCGTTTTTGTGCGCTATGCGCGCCAAAGTCGCCCCTATGGCAAATGGCAGTTTAATGCCGGTGTGCAAAATTATCAGGAAGGCCTGAGTAGCGAGATTTGGCACGGCCGGGCTTGGAATATCGCCAGCGGTTTGACCTATCAGGCCACGGATCGCCTGAGTTTAGACAGCAATGTACGTTGGCGCGCCAGCCCAGATTGGCTGACTTGGCGCGCGGATAATCTGTTCGCGCGCTATCAACGCCACCAGTTCATTAGTAATCTCAATGTCAATTGGATACCGAGCAGCAAACACGAACTTCGGCTCAAGCTGCAGTCCAATATTGTCAACGCCCGCCATGCCAAAGCTGTGCGTTTGGGGCCGAACGGCGATCCCTACGCGGTAGCGGAGCAAATCGCGCCCCTGCAAGTGCGCAGCTTTGGCCTGCAGCTGCGCTATCGCTATGAATTTGCGCCGCTGCGCGAGCTCTACGTAGTTTATGCGCGCGGCGGCATTGAGGCCGAACGCGATGATCCACGCAATAGCCTTGAGCTGTTTCGCGACAGCTTTTTACTGCGCGATTCCGATCAGTTCTTAGTCAAAATGCGCTGGGGATTTTGAGCTTCGATGCAGCTATCACGCCGCTTGCAACATCCCAAGATCACGATCCAGCAGCGTCATTACTTCAAACCCGGTTTCGGTAACGGCAATGGTGTGCTCCCATTGCGCCGACAAAGACTTGTCTTTCGTTACCACCGTCCAGCCATCGGGCAAAAGTTTGACGTGGCGTGCGCCGGCGTTGATCATGGGCTCGACCGTGAACATCATGCCCGGCACCAGGGGAATATCGGTTTTGCTGTCATCGTAGTGCAGCACTTGCGGGTCTTCGTGATAGACCGTGCCAATGCCGTGGCCGCAGTATTCGCGCACCACGCTGAAGCGATGGCTTTCCGCAAAGGTTTGGATGGCGCGCCCTACATCGCGCAAATTACCGCCCGGGCGAACCGCATGGATGCCAATCCACATGGCTTTGAAGGTGGCTTCGACTAAGCGGCGCGCTAGAATTGAAGGTTCGCCGACAAAATACATGCGGCTAGTATCGCCGTGATAGCCGTTTTTGATGACCGTGACGTCGATATTGATGATGTCGCCCTTCATCAACACTTTCGCACCCGGAATGCCGTGACAAACAACGTGATTGACCGAGGAACAAATGGTTTTCGGAAAATTACGATACCCGACGTTCGCCGGAATTGCCTGCTGATTGTTGACGATGTAGTCGTTACAGCGCCGGTCTAGCTCATCGGTGGTAACTCCCGGCACGACAAACGGTTCAATCATTTGCAGCACTTCGGCGGCCAGCTTGCCCGCCTCGCGCATTGCTTGAATTTGATCGCTGGTTTTGATTGAAATCGCCATCTTTAGCGCCCCACGAATTCAGGCTTACGCTTTTGCAGAAAGGCGCTGGTGCCTTCTCGCATGTCGGCGGTCGAACTCAGCAGGCCAAAAGTTTGCGACTCGTAATCCAAACCTTGATCGAGCGGCATATCTTCGCCGTAAATAATCGCGTCCATAATGCCGCGCAGCGCCAGCGGTGCTGCTTGCGCAAATTGCGCGCAAAGCTTTTCAACCTCCGCCATTAACTCAGCCGCCGGATAGACAGCAGAGATGATGCCCAACTGCTGCGCACGCTCGGCGCTAATCGGTTTGCCGGTCAAGCAAAGCTCCAATGCGGCGCTGCGCCCGACCAAACGCGGCAGCCTTTGCGTGCCGCCAAAACCGGGAAGGATGCCCAAATTGATTTCTGGCTGACCAAATTTGGCGCTATCTGCGGCGATTCGCAGCGTACACGCCATCGCTAACTCCATGCCGCCACCAAAGCAAAAGCCATTGACCGCGGCGATTACAGGTTTACCCAGCAGCTCAATTTCGCGAAAAGTGCGCTGACCGGCAAGCGAAAAATCGCGTGCAGCAGCAGGTTCCACATGGGCAAATTCAGTGATGTCAGCGCCCGCAACAAAGCTTTTGGCGCCACTGCCTGTCAAAATCGCCGCGCGAATCTCGGGATCGGCTTTGATCGCGGCGAAGGCGTGGCGTAGCTCTACAATGGTGGCACGGTTGAGCGCATTGAGCTTATCCGGGCGATTAATCGTGACGGTTGCGACTTTTGCCGCCGTGGTAACGATGAGGTTGACGTAATTCATAGCTAGATATACAGGGAAGCTGAGCCGACCATTCTAACTCAAGTTCACTCATTCAAGTTTGCTGAAATTGCAAGTGCGCAGCGCGTTATCCAACGCGTTTGTATGTTGCCGGAGCTAATGCATGCATCAGCTCCGGATTAACCTGCGCGGGCTTTATTTGCTGAATGCTCTACTATTTAGCCGGGTTCTCAATTGTCACTTCGACTCGGCGATTCAACTGGCGCCCAGCGGCGTTTTCATTGCCAGCAACCGGCAGTGCTTCGCCCTTGCCAGCAGCACTAATGCGTGCGGCAGGTACGCCGTGGCTGCTGAGGTATTTAGACACCGTATTCGCGCGATTTTGCGAGAGCGTCATGTTCGCAGTATCGCTGCCGACATTATCGGTGAAGCCTTCGATCAAAATATGACGATCAGGCGCGCTCGCCAATGCTTTTACCAACTGATCTAACTTAGCGGCACTTCCAGCCTTCAAATCAGCTTGTCCAGTGGAAAACAGCACGTCACCCAGCGTCATTTGTATGCCGCGTTCGGTTGATTTCGCCTGCAAATCCGCAAGTTGCCTCATCAAGCTTTCATTTTTACGCATCGCTGCATCAGCAGCATCAAGCGCCGCGTTGGTTTCGCCTTTCGCGATCGCGGTTTCGTTGTTCGCCGCATTGGCCGCATTTTTGGCAAGTTCTGCGTCAATGCGGGCCATATCGGCGTCGCTCTTAGCAGACTGCGTTTCTGTGCGGGCCATCTCGGCGTCGCTCTTAGCGGACTGCGTTTCTGTGCGGGCCATCTCGGCGTCATTGCGCGCATTCCCGGCCGCCATTGCTTGCGCTTCGGCTTCAGATTTTGCCACGCTCGCCTCATTCATCGCGGTACTGGCTTGATCCCGCGCGGCATTTGCTTGATTCGTAGCCGCAGCGGCTTCCATGGTCGCCGCATTCGCTTGGCGCTTTGCGGCGTTGGCTTCACGGGTACGGGCATCCAGGCGAATCTCGTTGCTTTCCTGACTTAAAACCTTGCGGTGTTCAATCGCGTATTGCGCTTGCGCCAATGAGCGTGCGGTTTGCACTTTACGATCCGCCAAATAAACCCGGTGCGCGCTCAACACTTTATCGCGTTCTGGCATCAGGGCAATCTGCACGGCTTTTTCCGCTTCTTGCATCGAAATGGGGGACTGGGTTGCTAAATTTCGATCTGCCTGTAGCGCAACTAGATCACCCTGCACGCGCATTGCATCCGGATTTTTAACTTCTCTAGAGCCACACGCGGAAAGCATCAACACGAGCGAAGTGACCGCAGCAAAACGCATGCTGTTCGCTAAATGTGAATTGCCTTTTACATTGCTTAATGGGTTAGTTTTCATTACATGCCTCCGGAGGTGCGCTGCAGTTCTTCGCGCAGGGTGTCGTTATTTTTTTGTAAGTCCGCATTGACGGCTTGTTCGCGGCCATCACGCGCCCGTGCCGAGGCGAATTCGGCGTCGCTGCGTGCCTCCTCGGCCATTCGACGCGCCCGCATCACATCGCTTTCACGCTGGCTTTTCTCAACCACTGCTTTTGCAGCAGCAATTTTATTGCGGGCTGAAATCAGCTCATTAGGCGCAAACTCTGAAGCCTCTTCTTTTTCAGCGTTGGCAATCGCGATATCTGCTGCCTGAAACGCATCGGTTGGCGCGCGCGAAACCGAAGCGCAGCCAACGCTTGCGAACAAGCTAAATGCCAAAAAACTGGTGCCCACTACTCTACGCGCGTCGAAAAGCTGTAACATTTTCATTCTTCTACTCCGGTTAGCTAATTAAGCTCATGCAGCCGACGTGATGCCCTGCTGATCGGTCAAAAATAGCGACACGCGAGCAATCTTTCTGTCTGTTGTCACACATAAGGCCCACAGGCGCTAAGCGCGTTGGCGTACAGATATTGAGTCGGTGCTTATCTATCTTTGCGACTCCGACATCAAGCATCTGGTGCGGTAACCATCAATCGGTATAACCATCAAATATAGATAAGGAAAACCCATGCACAACGAAAATCACGCTGTAAAAGAACTTGCTAGTGGCATTTCCAATGAATTCAAGAGCTTCTTGACTGACGTTGAAGATTTGGTCAAGCAAACCACAACACTAACCGGCGAAGATTTATCGCGTGCCAAAGCCAAGCTGAGCGCACGTATTGGTGCTGCCAAAGAGACGGTGACAGCGGCGGGCGCTGCGATCAGTGATAGCGCTCGCAGTGCTGCGGCCTCAACCAATGAATACGTTCACGATCAGCCTTGGAAGTCGATCAGTATCGGCGCTGGAATTGGGCTGTTGCTCGGCTTTGTGCTGTCGCGTCGCTAAGCAAGGGCTGCGCCATGAACCCATCGTTTGAGTTCAACCCGCTGAGCATGTTTCGCTTGTTTCGCTCAGCGGGCGGCGCACTATTTGCGCAAATTGCGCTGCACGGCAAGCTTGCAAATGTGGAATGGGCGGAGGAAAAAAATCGTCTGCTTCGCCTTGCAATCGCGACAATTCTTGGCCTCATCAGCGCACTTTGCCTGCTTTTGCTTGCCAGTATGGTGGTGCTTGCCTTGAGTTGGAATACACCTTACCAGCTCGCGGTGATCGCGGCTGTGCTTGCTGTTTACGTTATTTTGTTGGTAGTAGCCATACGCATGGTTAAGCAGCAACTAGCGCTCGGTAAGTTTAGCTTTGCCGCAACGCGTGAGGAAATCGCCGCTGATCTAGCGCTTCTAAAGGCAAAATTATGAGTGAGCTCTCGCTCGTGGAAAAACGCTTGGCGCTGCGTCGCCAGCTTGCGGAACAACGCGCAGTTATTGTGCTTCGGCTAACTCCCGCTGGATTAGGCTCAGAGCCGCTTGTCCAAGCTAATCTGGTGGGTAATCTGCTGGGCGCGTTTGCGCCAAGTTCAACTTACCCACGCAGCCTGACTATGCGCTGGCTCCTCAAAAATCCCGCTACGATCACTAAGCTAACCAACCGCGCTGCAACGTGGTTGCTGGGCGAGCGCTATTCGGGTGTACTAAAAGACAGTCTGCAATTTCTTAAAATGGTTCGCGTAGGCGCTACGCTTCGCTAGTTTTAATTCGCTGAGTTTAATTTTCCTGGAGTAGTCCTTTGATTGAGCACATAGCGCCCGCTGATCAAAACGATGCATTGGTTGCGGCCGACGTGCCACCCACCGACGCGCTTGCTGTGTCCGCCATCGCAGTCACGGATATAGTTGCAGCGCCGAATGTTTCCGCCGCAATTGATGCAGCGGTACTACCCCGATCAAGCACATACCGTGCAATCGCTGGCTCATGGGCCGTGAAAGGGCTTTTTATACTGGCGTTGATCGCGTCCCTTAAATTGGCGCGCGAACTGCTTTTACCGGTGGTAACAGCGTTGATCCTCAGCCTAGTTTTCTTGCCAGTCGTGCGCGGCATGCGCAAGCTTTTTATTCCCGCGCCGGTTGCGGGTGCCATTATTGTCATTGGCGTGTTTGCATTGGTGTCCACCGGGGTCTATAACTTAGCTGGGCCGGCCAGCGATTGGTTGGCGAAAGCGCCAGACAGCTTAAAACAAATCAGCGGCAAACTGCGACGAGTGGCAGGGTCTGTACACGACGTTGCGAGTGCGACCGCGCAAGTGCAAAGCATGACGCAGGCGATGGCGAGCGGAACTAAAGTCCAGGAAGTATCGGTGCAGGGCCCATCCATGGCCGGCACCGTTTTGGGCGCGGCGCAAGAATTTTCAGTCAACGTTGCGCGCACATTCGTGCTGCTGTACTTTTTGCTGGCGTCCGGAAATATATTTTTACGCAAAGTGGTTGCCGCAACGCCCCGATTTACCGACAAAAAACGTGAAGTCGATATCGCCAACCAAGTTGAAATGGCGGTATCGAGCTATTTGTTTACCGTCACTCTAATCAATATCGCGCTTGGTGCGGCAGTCGCGCTCGCGATGTTTTTTATGGGGGTGCCAAACCCGATTTTGTGGGGTGTGATGGTCGCGCTGTTCAATTTTGTGCCCTATCTTGGCGAAATGACCAGCATTGTGATTTTGAGCATCGTAGGCTTGCTGACATTCGATGAACTTTGGCGTAGCGCAATGGTACCGATCGTGTTTTATTTGCTGTCCGCTATAGAGGGTTATTTGGTGACCCCGATGATATTGGGAAGGCGTCTGAGCCTTAATCCGGTGGTGATTGTAGTATCGGTATTGTTCTGGGGTTGGATGTGGGGTATTCCGGGCGCGTTGCTTGCGGTGCCTATTTTAATAGCCATTAAAACGACTTGTGATCGAGTAGATTCGTTTAAAGTTGTGGGCGAATTTATTGGGGATTAGCAGGTTTGGTTGCACTATTTGGGGGTCTAGTTTTTCCCTCAACGCGCCAAAGCGCATGCCCAGAACGCGCATATTTTGCTTCAAACAAACTCAGCGCTGGGTTTGCCGCATCAATCACAACAGGCTCTAGCGACGCCGTCCAGCCGCATACCCGCAGCGCAAAAGCAAATTCTTCGGCATAAATTGACCAATTGCTACGCAGCTCAATATGGTTGGTCACATCCAGCAGCGTCGGCCAAATCGGGTGCGCGTGCCAGCGGCGCTTTAAGTGTTCGGGTTTGGGTGATGGGTTCGGATAGAGTAAATAGATTTTCTCGGCGCGCATGGCATTTGCCCGCATTAGCCTGAGTAAATCGTATTGATCGCCCCGCAAATGGATGTGGCGGCTGGAAATTTCGTTCGGTGCTTTGCCCAAGCGCACGCTGGAGCGATCAAGCCCCAGCACGCCAGCGTTGGGATTGCGCTGCGCTAAATTGACGGTGCTTTCGCCAGCACCACAGCCTAGATCTAAAATCAACGCGGGATGCAGGCCCGCAAACGCCTGCACCTGTGGCCAAATTGCGTTTGAAAAGGGTGCAATCGGGGATTGATCTCTATGGTTTTGATGCCGTGTGAGCACCTCGCGCAAGCGCGGGTGCATCCTAGTTTGCGGGCTGCTGACTGGCTTTGAGTTCACGGGCGTGCTCGTTTCGGGCATGCGCTAGAATAAAGCCTCAACCCACACAATGGAGCGCTGCAATGGTGATCGCCAATTCTTTGTATACCGAAGCGCATTGGCATAAGGCGCAGCGCGATATCGCCGCGTTACGCGCTGAATTTCCACAGGCCACCCAGGCGCGGCTGTTGCGTCAATTGGTTAAAACGGCGTGTATAAAAGCGGGGGCTACGGGTGCCGGCACGACTGCGGTCAGCATGATTCCGGGCTTTGGTAAAGCCTTGGGCTGGGCCGCTAATTTGGCGGGTGATGCGGCCATGACGACCGCGATTCAGCGCGATTTGATGCTGCGTATTTTTGCGCTGCATCAACGCACGCCGAGTGCGGCGGACAATGCGCAGATGCTTAGCTGGATCGGCATGATTGGCGTCGGCGCCATTGAGCTGGCTGAACAAATTGGCGGTGGCGTGCTCAAACGCATGGCGAAAAAGGTACTCGGCACGGTGCTGAGGCGCGGCCTGCCTGCGGTGGAAATTCTAGCTTCCAGCGCCACGCACGTCACTGGCACGTTTTTGCTGGCGCGTAAAGTGGTGGCCTATTGCCTAGAGGATCTTGACGATGGCAGCGTGCTAAATCCAGATCCACGTCGCTTGCGCCAATGGACCATGCTTAGCTTAGGTACCGTAGTCGATGAAAAAGAGCCGAAAACCGTGAAAGACGCGTTTCGCTAGAGTTATTTTATTGACCGCTTATTTGGTCGGTGCTGTTTGATAATTGAGGGAATGCTGTGAGCGTAAAAACTGTGGTCATTACCGGGGCAGGCAGTGGTTTGGGGCGGGAATTGGCGATCCATTATGCTAAACGCGGCGCGCGTGTTGCAGTGGCGGATTTATTGGTGGAGCGCGCGCAAGAAACGCTCACGCTGTTGGGCGGCAGCGGCCATCTCGCTATGGAGATGAACGTGGCGGACGCGAAAGATTGGAGCCAAGTCGCTGCACAGCTTAAATCTGAGTTTGGCAGCGTGTCGGTGCTGATTAATAACGCCGGTATTGCCAGCAGCGGTGAATTTTTGGACACCTCGGATGCCGAATGGGATCGGGTGGTGGCGATTAATTTGACCTCCATTCAGCGCGGCTGCAAAGCCATTTTGCCGCTGATGCTGGGCGCACGCGGCGGCTTAATTATCAATACCGCCTCGTTCGCGGGCTTAGCGGGCGCGCCGGAAACCGGCGTTTATGGCGTGACTAAGGCCGCTGTGGTGGCGTATTCCGAAATTTTGCGCGCCCAGCTGTATGCGCGTGGCCTGCATGTTGCGTGCTTATGTCCAAGCTTTTTTAAGACCAACTTGCTGGAGTCGTTTTCACCTGGGCACGAACGCATGCACAAAGCCGCCAAGGCCTTGATGGAGCGCTCGGGGCTTACCGCAAGCGACGTCGCCGAATTTGCGATTACGCGCGCCGAAGCGGGCGATTTTTTGCTGCTGCCGCACAAAGACAGCCGCAGTCAGTGGCGCGCTAAACGTTGGTTCCCGGAATACTATTTCAAGAAAATGTTGAAAATGTTGAAGCGGGACGTGTAGCAAATGAGCACAAGCTAAGCTGGCTATGTCCGCATCGCGCGCCATCTTGCATGTCGATATGGACGCATTTTATGCGAACTACGCGGCAAACCAGTGATTTTGGCGCACATCGCGCGCGGCGTGGTATCCAACGCGCGCAACCGATCAACTTAACGATGCCAGCAACCAGAAGTTCGGCGCGTATAGTTTGCGCCGGGCGCGGGCGTTGGCGGGGAAGGAGTGATACTTGTGTAATTTTTTAGAAGTCATCATCAAACACGAGGCTAAAATGACACACTGGTCGATAGAAATCTTTTCAAAAGCTTGCTTTAGATATTTTTTCGAGGCAAAGCAATGCCGCCCTCTATTCCTGCCGCTGCTCGTTTTGCTAGGGGGATGCGAGCAATTGCGGGTGCAAAACTTGCCGAACAGCAAATTATTTTGCGATGCAAACTTGGTGGGCGTTTGGAAACTTGATACATCTGCCAAGTCGTCGGATCAGCAAGAACCCAATGAAATTGAAGAAGATGAAACCGCGTCTTATGCGTTTTTAAAAGACAAATGCAGCGGGCTTTACATGCTTGATGTTAGTGCATCAAGCGGAGAAGCTGCGTCAGTAGACGTGCTCGATGCGGGAATTAGAAGTTTTACCTTAAACCGCCAAACTTTCATGGTGGCCCCGCGTGAACCCAAGCGCGATACCTCGGATGCTTTTGAAAACGGCTACTTTTTGCTGCGCTATGAAGTGCAGTCAGACACGCTTTTAATTGCACCCGGCGATGTTTATTCGGCGGCAAAGGATATCGATGCAAGTAAAGTTTCCGGAACGGTGTTTAGGAGAAAAAATTCAGATAATTCAGATAATTCAGCTGGTTCAGGCATTGATGCGTTATTGACGGGTACGGGTGAAAAAATCGCGCAACAGCTGCAAAAGCACAACTACTACACCAAACTCGGCGAACCTACGCTGCACCGTGCAAACGCAATCGACAGCGCCCGCGTCATGCAAGCCGTTTCTAAGTTCCAAAATACCCAAAAGTCGAAAAAATGAAATTACACTCACTCTCAAAGAACCGGTTTTCGACGCCATCTTTGGCATTTGCGCACTGGACAATGGGTTCCTGACCCAATGCGCTGGCAGCGGTCGGCCGTGCACTCAAGCACGCGGACCAAACGGCGATTACGCGGGTGTCGATGCATGCAGCAAACGACAAAATCATGGGCTACATCCATAATATTCGCAGTGCGCTCGCGTATGTGAAAGGCGTTGCGGAGCAGTTGCCAAAGCGCACGCCTTGGCAGGCGTTCGTGGAGTATGTGTTGAGAAAAATGCAGCTTTATCGCAATGAGCTGAGCCATATTAATACCCTGGCATTGTTCCACGTGGAACAATGGCACTGATCGGCCCGCCCGAAAAATACGTCTGAGAAAATTTAAAGTGAATCACGCCATGCTTTTAAACGCCACGCTTTTAAATGCCACGCTTTTAAATGCCACGCTTCTAAATGATATCCACTCCGCACTCAATCCGACCTTAGTGGCGCGCTTGGAAATGCCGACCACATTGGAAGAACTTTGCGCCGTTGTGCTGCGTGCCAATGCGCAAGGCATGAAAATATCGATTGCGGGCGGTAAACACTCGATGGGCGGTCAGCAGTTTTTGACTTCGGGCGTGCATGTGGATTGCACCGCATTAAATCGCGTTTTGCGCAAAGATTGCGCGCTAAGTTTGATTGAAGTGGAGGCCGGTATTATGTGGCCTGCAATTATTGCCGCTACGTTCACTATGCCGAACCCGACTGGCAGCTGTTGGGCGATTCGACAAAAGCAGACCGGCGTCGACGATGTAACGCTAGGCGGTAGCGTTTCAGTGGCAGCGCATGGACGCGGCTTGTTAATGCAGCCGCTCAGTGATGGTCGTCGATGCCACGGGCACACCCGTTCAGTGCAGGAGCGCGAAGTGCTCACGCGGCTGCAAAGCTCGGCGTTCAGCAGTGTTTATATCGTTGGTGCCGGTTTCGACACACTAGCGATTCGTATCGCAGCGACTTATCCAGAGGTGCAGTTTGTGGAGCTGGACCATCCGGCCACGCAGGCGGTAAAAAAGCTTGCACTTGCCGACCAAGCATTACCCGCAAACTTTGAGTTTAGGGCGTGTGATTTGCGCACGACACCGGTAGCGCAGATGTTCGCTCAGCTGGCGTCCCGCCACACCCAGGCGAATCCTAAAAACCGTTTAGTAATCGTCGAAGGCCTGTTGATGTATTTCACCTCAGCGCAAGTCCGGGCATTGCTAAGGGCCGCTCTAGCGGCGCAATCGCCCAGCACAGATAACAACACTTGTATCTTCAGCTATATGGAACAAACCGATAACTTACCGGCAGGATTTAGGCCCAGAAGCTGGCTGATTGATCGCTGGCTTGCCTTTAAAAACGAGCCGTTTCTTTGGAGTGCGAACAGCGCGGAACTCGCAGAAGTGGTTGCACATGCTGGCGGCAAAATTGAGCGTTTGATACCGGCTAGCGATTTCGATGGCAACCTGTCGGGCGATGCAATTAGAGGCGAAAATCTAGTGGTCGCTAGCAGGCTGTTGATTTTCTACCCAAAACATATAGTTAGTTACTTAATTATAGTGTACAATAGCTCATTGCTTTAGCGGTGTGACCATAATGCGCGG
>JAYUUS010000173.1:0-34837 GCA_043754435.1 Rhodanobacteraceae bacterium | reverse complement strand
GCTTGCGTGAAGCCCAAATCATCGGCGCAAACATCGCGAGCAATGATTTGCATATATGCCGCATGCAGCGCGGCAAAGGTCAGTGCATGCGTCGTTTGCGCGAAAGCAATTACCCAACCCGAATCCGGCCACAAGCCCGTGGCGGCCCAACGCACGGCACCGGAAATTAGGCAAAACGCCACCAAAGGTTGGGTTCGAAACTGCAACAAAACCTGCCGCATCAACATGAACGCGACGATTTCGCAGGCCACACCTAAAGACCAAAGTGCGCCGACTTGAAACTCATCAAAACCGTGGCGCAGCAAAAATATACTGAAATAGACATACAGCGGCCCGTGCGCAATCTGATTGCAAAAGCCGACAAACAGCAGCGCGATGATTGAGGGTTTTAGTACGCGGTGGAGAGGGGTTGCGGGAGGTGGAGTGGGTGCAAGGTTTAGCGAATTAGGGTTATGGCTTTGAGTGCTACCGATTCGACTTTGATCTTCAAGAGGATACCCACTCAGATAGCTAGCCCACACCATTAAAGCCACCAACGGCAGCATCGCCACGATCAAATAGCCCGCGCCAATTTCACGAAACAGCGCGCCATAACCCAGCACCACCATCAAAAAGCCAATCGAGCCATACAGGCGAATGCTGCTGTAGCTTTCCGTTTGCCCGCGCAAATGCGCCAAGGTCAGCGCCTCGTATTGCGGCATCAGCGCGTTGTACAGGCTGGCAAACACCAGCATAACCAACACCATACCAGCGAACGGCCAGTGCGGCAAAAAACACAGCGTCGCAAGCAAGGTGCCGAGCGCGCCGTGGCGCAGCCATTGAATCGGCACCGCACTTTGCGCCACGCCCAGGTTCCACACATTCGGTGCCAGCGCCCGGGTGCCATACCAAAGGCTCATCAGCACACTCAACTGCCAAGCCGAAAAACCGCGCGCCTGCAGAAACGGCCCGAAATACGGCGAAAACGCGCCCAAAGCCGCAAGATAGGCGAAGTAAAAAAGTTTGAGGCGCGGATGGGTAATGGGCATGGCTGGAGGGTAGCAAAGTCGGGCGCTAGGTTTGGGTGCCAGGGTTTGATACTAGGGTTGTTTGATACTAGGGTTATTGAGTCAGACGGGTTATGTTTGAGTTGCTGGGCTTAGACTCAATAGCGATTTGTTGTGCGGTAAAAAACTTAACCTTGCCACTCGATAGCAACCCCTGGAGCCAGCTATGACATTTGACGCGGAATCGCTTTTGCAAGAGCTGACGCAGTCGCTACGGACGTATCTTGCGGATCACGCGATTTCGCGGCCGGCTATGATTGGCATTTACTCGGGCGGCGCGTGGTTGGCTGGGCGGCTGCATACGGCGCTAGGGATTGAAAGCCCGCTCGGTGCGCTGAATATTAATTTCTACCGCGACGATTTTGCGCAGAGCGGGCTGCACACGCATGAACGCGCCAGCCATATTCCGCTCGACATCAATGGCTGCGATGTGGTTTTGGTGGATGATATTGTTTATACCGGGCGCACGATTCGGGCGGCTATGAATGAATTGTTTGACTATGGTCGGCCGAAATCGATCACCTTGGTGTGCTTGATCGCGCGCGATGGCCGGGAACTGCCGATTCAGCCGGACGTATGCGCACTGAGTATTAGCCTTGCGCAAGCGGAAGTGATCAAATTGCGCGGGCCATCGCCGCTCAGCTTGGAACGCCGCATGCGGGCACCAGAATAGGGCTGAAACGGCACGCGCGAAAAATTCGTCATCGCGAGGAGCGTAGCGACGTGGCGATCTCCACCTGCATCGAGTTAAAAGCAAGATTGCTTCACTTTGTTCGCAATGACGAAGTGTAGTTTTAGGAATCATCAAAAGGAATTAAAAATGACGCTGCGCCACCTACTCGACATCGAATCGCTCAAACCGGCGCAGCTGATTGAGCTATTGGACACCGCCGAAACTTTGCGCGAATTGTCCGCACGCGGCAGTCGCAAATTGCCGCTTTTGCGGGGTAAAACCGTGGTGAATTTGTTTTTTGAAGCCAGCACGCGCACCCGCACCACCTTTGAGCTGGCGGCAAGTCGGCTCAGCGCCGATGTGGTGAATTTAGACGTCGCTTCCTCCAGCACCAGCAAAGGCGAAAGCTTGCTCGATACCATGGCAACGCTAGAAGCGATGCACTGCGACTTGTTTGTGGTGCGCCACCAAGCCAGCGGCGCAGCGCGTTTTTTTGCCGAACACGCCGCACCGCACGTCAGCATTTTAAACGCCGGTGATGGCCGCCACGCGCACCCCACACAGGCTTTGTTGGACATGTTGACAATCCGCCAGCACAAACCCGATTTTGCTGAGTTGAGCGTGTTAGTCGTCGGCGATGTGCTGCACTCGCGCGTGGCACGCAGTGATTTTCAAGCCCTGAATTTACTGCGTGCCGGGGAAATTCGGGTGTGCGGGCCGATGACGCTGATGCCGCCGAATTTAAGTGACTTTGGCATTCGCTATTTCCCAAAACTGAGCGAGGCGATCAGCGACGTCGATGTGGTGATCATGCTGCGCTTGCAGCGCGAACGCATGAAAGGCGCATTTTTACCGTCCGAACGCGAATACTTTCGCCATTACGGCTTGACCGCCGAACTACTCAAACGCGCCAAGCCACACTGTATTGTGATGCATCCTGGCCCGATGAATCGCGGCGTCGAAATTGCTTCAGAGGTGGCCGACGGACCGCAAAGCGTTATTAGCGCGCAAGTCAGCAATGGCTTGGCGGTACGCATGGCGGTGATGGCGAAAGTGCTCGGTGCGCAAGTGCCGCGAATCGCTTGAGACGTAACGCTTAATCAGTGATTACGCATCAAATCTCAAACCACCAAATTCCACGCGCATGCCAAACCCCAACAAACCCAGCACCAACAGCGCCCAACCCGAATTCGACCCCGCAGGCACCTGCACCGGCTCCACGCTCAGCGCGCTCAAGTCGCGCAGAAAAATATCGCCGCCCTGGAAGTTCGGGTTGCCAAAGGCTGGCAGGTTGGTATCGTTGGGTACTAGATTCGACGCATAAGAAACAAATGCCAACCAGCGGCCATCTTCACTAAGCAATGGGCTTTCCGCGCGCGAATTGCCCGGCGCGCCGTTCGCGGCTTGGCTAACCCAAATTGTGCGGTTCAATTTGCGATCCCGCAGATAAATGTCGTCCTTATAATTGGTGTCGTTTGGGTCCGCCGCAAAGCGCGTGACGTAGGCGACAAAGCGGCCATCGCCACTAATGGAAACACGGTTGTCTACACCACTTTGAAAGCCATTGCCAAAGGCTTGGCCAGATTGCGTCAGGCTGATGCATTCGGTGCTGTTGGTTTGAAAGTCATGTACGAAAATGGGTTCGGGACTTAGGCCTTGGCTGGGCGGGCCGTTAAAATTAGTTAGGCAGGGTTCGACAACATCGCCGGTACTAGAAAACACTAAAAAGCGACCGTTAGCGGAAAAATCATAGTAGCTGTTTAGATGCCCTAGTAATTCACTGCCATCAGGGCGCAGCAAGCGCCGTGTGGTGCTTAACAAGTGATCACGAATAAAAATATCGCGACCACCATTTGGAAAACCCCCAACACTACTGCCGGTATCACCAACTACGAGAGTGTTATCGTTGCTTTTAAACACTACCCAACGGCCATCGTCAGAAACATTACCAACATCGCTATCAGCCGCACGATGGCCATCGTTCGCTAGCGAAACACTTTCTACGCTACCCGTCTGGCGATCATGCAATAGGATACCGTCGCCGCCGTATAGGTCAAAACGCGCCCCACCATAGGTGCCAATCGTGTTGGCGAGGCCAGCACCATCAACTCCTGGCAAATAATAATAGGGCGGCCCTGGCTGATCACTACATGCCACGCCGAAAAAACTTTGCTCGCGAATACCGCGCACTAAATCGCCTCGTGAAGTCAAACACACACGATTAGAATCTTCATGCAACTTGACATGAAAAGCGTTGGAATAGCTAGAAAGGAAATTCGTAGGGCCAAAGCCATCACGAAAATCCATCAACGGCACTGGCGCCCGCCCGCGTTGCCAAAGCGCGATTTGACCATATTGGGGAATATCAGAACTGCCGGGTGGCATCGGCGGCGGCGCTGGCGGTTCGTTAAAGAAGGCGCGATCGGACATCGTAAACGCCACTTTATTGCCACGCGCGCTCATCCCACTTAGCCCGATGAGGGCATTAATTACCTGCTGACCCTGCGCATTGCGCGAAATCATTTCCAGCGGCAGCACGGGTGAGGCGGCATGGCTTATATTGGCCGTCAACAGCAATAACAGCAAAGCTGAGTAACTGCGCATAGAGCGATCCATAGACTAAAAAAGTAAATAAGTATTGCAAAAAAAAAACAAAGTTGTCAAAGTGTAAATGCAATCACAAAACCTGCCATTTACCCGGAGATAATTGTCTATGAAGCTCAGCTGCACCCTTTGGCCGCTTTTACTGCTGGGCGCATGCTACGCCAGCGCCCAACAAAGTACACCCGTCGGCGCTAGTGCGCAGCTCGAAACTGTGATGTACGCGCGGCTTAACGCACAATCCTTGGTGCAGGCGGCGGGCACTGTGGCGACGCAGCGCTGGAGCGAATTGGCCGCCGCAAATTCCAGCTTACGCAGCCGCCTAGCCGCACCACTCAGCATTGCGCCCGCCTTCGACGTGCCCGCGTTGCAATCCGGCTGGCTTTCCAACAACCCAAATGACCCGGTACGGCAATTGGCGCGCATCGTTATGCTGCGCTACCCAAGCGTGGTGGATGCGAGTTTGATGCATGCGCGGCTGCGCGCTATGCCTGAGTTTGAAGTCGTCTATAACGCCCGGCGCCAATACAAGCTGGCTGCCATTGGTGCCGAGCCGTACGTCGATCCGCCCGCACCTAGCGCGAATGCACTTTGGTGCAACACGGCATCGCCATCTACCTGTTTAGCCAGTAATCCCTTTGCTGCGGTGGGCTTTGTTCCCGCGATTGGCACGCCACCGAATGACCTTAAGCAAACTGAAAGTTACGGTCAATGGGGGATTACAAAAATTGGCGCGCCGAACGCTTGGGAAAAATTGGGTGCAGATCGCTTTGATAGCAACCCCAGTGCCGGGCTGTATGGCAGCACCAATGTCGCGGTGATTGATTTCGGCATTGCGCGCGGCTGTGATCCATTCTATGTCGGTGCCAGCAACTGCAACGGTGCGCCCAAATACCACCCCGATTTGGATGCCAATGTGCGCGATGGCTTAAGCATTGGCCACGCGCCCGGCAGTAATGGCGGCGAAGCCGATGACGTGGAAGAGAGTGGCTTAGAGTTTCTAGACCCCGCATACAGCCATACTTTTTTACAGGCTACACCGGCCCGTTTTGAAGGCAATGTGGTGCGCCCATTTAGTCCCGCGCTACCCGCCAATAGCTTTTTATCGAGCGGCCATGGTTCGCACGTTAGTGGCATTATCGCGGCCCGCCTGAATGGCCTTCAAGGCGCGGGCGTATGCCCAAGTTGCAGCTTGGCGATGTATCGCAGCAACAACAGCGATGCCTACACCCGAATGCTGCTGCTGGCGCAGCGCAATGGTGCGCAGGCTATCAATATGAGTTGGGAAACCCAGGTGACGTTTCCAGGTGCCGAAACGAACGAGGAAAAAAACGCGCCGTCACCCTTAGACGCCTTGCTCAATGTCGGCGGTGCTCGCGATATTTGGATGGTGGCTTCGGCGGGCAATTTTCGCGGCGAAAGTAATCCCGGCCAGCCCGCATCGAATGTCAATGTGGTCTCGGCCGGTGGCAGTGATTTATTGGATAATTTTTGGGACGAAACCAAGCTGGGCCGCCCAGTTTGCGTTGGGGTCAATGTACCTGAGGGCTGTTGCCCTACCAGCGGACCCGCCAACGAATGCGGCTCGAGCTATCCTTTCGAGGGTAGCCGATTCCTGATTGCACCGGCCGCCAGGGTGCTATCGACGTTGTACACGATTTGGAATTCCTCACGTTTTCCAACTGGTTTGGCGGCCTGTACACCCGAATTATTTCCCGACGCCGCCAACCCTAGCGCACTGGTATTCAACGCCAACTACGGCGTGTGTACCGGCACGTCCATGTCGGCACCGTTTATTACCGGCGCGGGTGCGGTGCTGCGCAGCGCAAATCCGCTTTTGTCGGTGCAAAACATGTTGACGGCACTGCAAAGCACCGGCAGCACTATTAGCAATGTGCCACTGATAGGGGCGGGCAAGCGCATTAACGTGGATATGGCGCTGAATCAAGCCTATGGCAGCATTGGCGCTAGCAGCGTCGAAAACCGCGTCATTCCTTTATTTGCGGCGCGCTCGGTGCGACGGCTGGTACGAAACAATGTGCCCGCCACCCCTGTGGAAGAAGCTGCGACGGACTGGCTGATGAGCGCCAAGCCGCAAATGTTGATTCAGGGTGGCATGGGCGATTTGTACTTTTACCGTAATTATGTGGTGCTTTCACAAACAAACCCTGAGATTTTGCCCCAAGCAGGAGCACGCGGTAACGTCTATTACGACAGCCCAATCAATTTACCCACACTTGCTGGCTATACCAGCTACCCGGGCACCAGCAATGTCGCACCACGCGCCTCGGCGTTTATTTTTGCCACCCAACGCACACCGTACAACGGTGCGCCGGATAATTTGGTGCCGCTGTATCGCTTGGCCATGCAGGGCTTTTGCCGGGGTAAAAAGCATGTGTATTCCAGTGGTTTAATCGCGAGCGGCGCGTTTACGGTTGGCAATTTGACCACGGTCGGGCAAAAATGCAGCCCGACCACGAATAACAGTGCCGACCCAGCGGTGCTCGACGCGCGCTTTAACCTGGTTAGTATTGAAGGCTTCTTGTTTGCCAACGCGCAACCCGGCACCGTGCCTTTGAAGCTGAAGTATTCCAGCGCCGAACAAAGCTATGCCGTAATGACGCCCGCCGATGAAAGCCGCGCGGAATTTGCCGGTTACAGCAACCCCGCCAGTGGCGAGGTGATTTTGGGTTATGCCTATAGCAATGACACGCAAGCAGGCAATGGTTTGGATAACGATACCTGGCCCAGTGGCTGGGAGCTGGCGCGTGGCATGAATGAGCTAACAACGGATGGCGATTGTGATGGACTGAGTGACGATGCGGAATATTCCTTGGCGGGCTTTCCAGTATCGGATCCAATGGGTCAAGCGCTGAACTGTGCCGATATGCGTATCAAGAAAACTGTCGCCGGTAATCTGGCAACCTACACCGTAACCAACCCCGTCGGCCCAGTCGCTGCCAGTGCGGTTCGGGTCGAAGTGGACTATGTGATTTCAACGCTCGACCCGACTTTGGTGCCGGGCCCGCTAACGACGCCGTCCGGTTGGAGCTGTAGCACTGCAACCTACGGAATGCCGCTGAATAGCTATGGTGTAACCAAAGCCTGCACGACGGCCGGCAATTTCCCCAGCGCGGGCACGGCAGTGTTTACCGTATCGGGCGGTGGTAACAAAGTTGCGGCGTCTGAAGTGCGTGTGCTGACGACGTCAACAGATCCAGTTGGTGTGAACAATACTGTAAATTAGTCGTTTCGCGGCTAGCAGGCATTTCAACGCTTGCTAGCCCCGCAACTTCCCCTTTTTTTGCGACTCGTTAATGCCCTTGCACGCAATCCGCCTTTACTTTTTTGTACTTCTTGATGAATCTTACGAGAGATAAGAAATACAGGCAGCAACATGAGCACAATACGACTAATCGACCCCCGCAGTGACATAGATCTCCACAGCTGCGCTTGGCTATCGAAAACAGGTGAGTGGAGTACGCAGGCACGGGAAGGTTTCCACGAGGTATTACCCCATGAAAATGCTGCGCCAGACACTAAATATACGGGCGAATACTGGCTAGTTCCCGCCCTAGTTGATCTATATGCGCGGCTGCGCGAACCGGGCGCGCCGCAAAAAGCCACGATCAAAAGCGAAGCGTTGGCGGCACGACACGCTGGGATTTCGGTAATCGCTTGTGCTCCCGATACTGAGCCGTGCGTTGACTCAACGGCGGTGGTTGAACTGATTCGAAACCGCGCACGCGGCGCTTTTAGGGCCGGTGGCGCACGGGTTTTGCCGCTAGGCGCGATGAGCAAAGGCCTACGCGGTGAAGAATTGAGCGAGTATGCGGGCTTAACGGCGGCGGGCTGTGCGGCGTTAAGTTCTGGTAGCGCACCGATGTGCAACAGCAACTTTCTGCGCCGCGCCATGCAGTATGCGAAAAACTTTAACGTCACGTTATTTTTGCACCCGCTCGATAAATATCTGAGTGAAGATGGCGTTGCCCACGACGGTCGCGTTGCCGCGCGCTTAGGCTTGCCGGGAATCCCAGAAAGTGCCGAGACGCTGGCCCTAGCGCGTGATTTAATGCTGGCCGAAGAAACCGGGGTGCGCGCCCATATTAGCCGCATTAGCTGCGCGCGCAGTGTCGAGTTAATCGCCAACGCCAAGCAGCGCGGTGCAGAGGTGACGTGCGATGTCGCGCTGACGCATTTGTTCCTCTGTGAGAACGATCTGATCGGCTTTCGCCCAAACACGAACCTGCGCCCGCCTTTGCGCCGTGCTGAAGACCGCGATGCGCTTCGTGAAGGCCTACGCACGGGCGTGATTGACGCCATTTGCTCAGACCATGCGCCACATGATCGCGATGCCAAAATCGCGCCATTTCCCATGACCGAGCCGGGTGCGAGCACCCTCGAAGCGCTCTTGCCGCTGTCACTTCAGCTGATTGATGACGGGGTTTTGACGCCGAAAAGGTGGGTCGAAGTCATCAGCACCAACCCCGCGCGCATTTTGGGCATTGCCCACAATGATTGGCTGCTTTTAGCCCGGCACCAGCGGGTACGACAAACCAGCGAAGGCACTTTAAGCCGTGGGAAAAATTTAGTTTTTTCCGGCTGGGAGCTTGAAGGTGTGGCGCAACAGGTGTTTTTCGCGGATGTCGTTAATGCCCTAGCGGTTTAAACCTAGAAAAAGCCGCACGCTGACCGGGGCTACCACCTACGCACCGGCCGTTCGCGCAGCCAAAATGTGGCCAGCCATTTTTCGCCAGCCAGCACCGGCAGGCCCGCGTGGACGCTGTCGGGGTCAACTTTGCCGTTTTTAACATTATCAAAAACAACAATGCGGCCCAGTTTTGGGCTGACGCGCTGATTCCAGTGCAGGAATTCGGTTTCTCCGCCCAGCTCCACTTCGTTTAGGTAGCAAAAAATGGTGCGCACGCGCTGGCCGGGGGTGTTTGGCCCGATTAGAGTGCTATCGTGCAGGTAGTCGCGGTGCGGTTTGTACTCTTGCCCGACGCCGTAATGTAATAGCCCCAAATCTTCGGCGTGCAGCAGCCCCATGCCACTACCTTGGACCAGCGTGGGTTGGATCAACGTGCGCTCGATCAAGCGTATCGCCAAATTGCCATGATTCGCTGGAATGACAGTCGCGCGGTTAGTGCGAAACGCCAGCTGCACCGGCGGCCCACCTTTTGGATCACGCACCAGAGCTGGCTGCAAACTTGGCCGCGCTGTAAGCGTCAGATAATTCGCCTGCAGCGCACTCAACACTCCATCTAGCATGCGCGCAGGTTTTCCCAATGTGGGCTCTGGTAATGCGGGCGCACGCGCCAGTTTTTGTTCTAGCTCGCCGATTAAATTATCGGGCGCAAAGCTGACGGTGCCTTTGAGCGGCTTCAATAGCTCAGCGCTGAGCTTATCGCCTGCAGCGGCGGCTTTGGCAAGCGCTGCCGCACTGCCGGTATTGATGCCTAAAGCGCAGAGCGCACGCGCGTTGCCGCCGTGTACCGCTTGCGCCAAGTGTTGAAAAAACGCGCCGGGCAAGCGCGGCTCGGGGTCAGACAATGCCAGTAGCGCCAACCAATAGTGCGCCTCGCTACTGTCCATGCGCGCACCACGATCAAAGTGCTCGGTTGCGGCCAGCACGTCAACATCGCCCGCCAAACCTTCTAGCGCAATGATTCCCAACTCGACTTCGGCCTGTTTATTCCCGGCCAGTGCTGCGCGTTCAAATAATTTTCGTGCGCGGCCGAAGGTGCCTAATTTGGCGGCATCTATGGCACGCGCAAAATCGCTAGCATGTTGATCTTCAGACATTCAGTGCCTCCAATGGCGTGGGCAAGGGCTCGGGCAAAGCAAAGAACCGGCGGGCGTTCTCGCAGGTGATGCGCGCCACATGGCTTGGGTCTTGACCGCGCGCTTTTGCCACAGCAGCCAGCACCACGGGCAGGAACTCCGGCACATTGCGACGGTCTTTCGGTGTGGGTTTAATCGAACGGGGCAATAAATAGGGCGCATCGGTTTCTAACATTAGGCGATTATCTGGAATGTCGCGCACCGCTTCGATTAAATGCGCGCCGCGCCGCTCATCACAGATCCAACCCGTGATGCCAATATAGCAATCCAGCGCTAGATAATCGTTTAATGCCTGCCGCGTGTCGGTAAAACAATGCACAACCGCGTTGCTCAGCTGCGCGCGATGCGCTTTGAGGATTGCCAAAAAATCCTGATGCGCATCGCGCTGATGCAAAAACACCGGCTTTTTTGCCTGGATCGCAAGCGCCAGCTGGCGCTCAAAAGCAAACTGTTGCGCATCGGCCGGTGAAAAATTGCGGTTGTAGTCCAAACCGCATTCACCACCGGCCTTTACCACCTCGTTGCTGAGTAAATCCGCCAAAAGATCTTCGGTAAAGCCGTCATATTCGCTGGCGTGGTGTGGATGTAGGCCAGCGGTGGCAAAAAGAAAGCCTGGATATGCTTGTGCCAACTGCATCGCCGCCACGCTGCCCTCGGTGCTGGCCCCGGTAACCACGATTTGCCGCACGCCCTGCCCCCACCCGCGTGCAAGTACCGCGTCTAGGTCATTGGCAAAACTGGTGTGGCTTAAATTGGCACCAATGTCGATCAACTGCATGTGCTTAACCTCGATACACCCAAATGTGTCTGCCGCTAATCGTTTTAGCCGCACTGCTTTGCATGCGTTTCTCCCACTTTGCCGGTTTGGCACGCTGATCAAAAATCACTAGAAAGCCTTCCGATAAATTCAGGCGCTGCAAATACCGCTCGATTTGCGCCAAGCCCTCTTTCTCTGGATTAACGCGCGTATTGCGCCAAACTTTAATCTCGATAGCCATACGCACATCTTCATGGACCACCAGCAAATCCATGCGCCCAGAACCCGCCGCGTACTCACGTTCAATGCGTCCAGCGCCGTTGACGACGCGCTGTAAGTAAGCCGTCAGCACCAGCGTCGGCGCCGCCTCGTGATAGGGCACAGTTTGCATCATGGCCTCGCCGTGCTCGCGCCAAAAATCGAAAAAGTTTTCGATAAACTGCTTGGGCTGCATTTTGCCATCGGCGCCTTGCCAGCTAGGTCGGATCAAATCAATGTGCAGAGACGATTGGGTATTGCTTGCAAGAACGCGCGGCAGTACTTCTGCGTAAATTCCATTCGCGGGCACTAAACCAGCCGCACTTTGTCGAATCAAACCTAAATCAATTAGATACTGCCGATCAGCGTCCGCCAGTTGCACCAGATCACCTGTCAACATCGGCTCGATCACCGAGCGCACACGCGGCTCCTTAAGCTTGTCAGTCAGCTGATCTAAGTGCGAGTCATTGCGTAAAATCAGCGCCTCACGCGCTGCGCGCATCAAGGTTTCGTCAATCACCACCGTCCGATCTCGATTTTCTTTGGTTTTCCAAACCGCCTGTTCCGCCAAAGCGTTGACAAGCCAGGGCTGGCCTTGGGTCGCAATCCAAGCAACTTCAACGGCTTGCGCGCTAAATTGCTGCCCAGTAGCGTCGGTGTGCTGTTGATACAGCGCAACCATCTCTTCGCGCGTGAAATTGCCGAGTCTTAAAGACTCGGCTTTGATATTGAACGCACTGCCGCCGGTAATAACCTCGCCATCCGCCATCGTCATGCGGTAATCGCGCACATCGCGCACGCCGCACAAAACAATGCATTGTGGAAAGTTTGCCGGGCGGTCGCCGTAGCCTGCCCGAATTTGGCGCAGCAAGGAAATCAAGGTATCGCCGACAAGGGCGTCAACTTCGTCTAAGAAAAGCACAACGGGGTTTTTTGCGGCGTTGGCTAATAAACGCAGCATATATTGCAGCGAATCGAAGGCACCGCGCGCAACAATGTCGGCGCGGTTGTCTTCAATGGCGTCTAACTTCAGGGTCATTTTTGCTTGCTGGGCAAGTGCTGAAACAATGGCGCTGGCCGCCGCCGCAACGTCGTTGCGTGCTGCTTGCGCTCCTTCAATATTAACGTACAGCGCAGCGAACTTACCTGCGCGATTCAAATGATCGCGCAAAGCAAACAAGCAGGTCGTTTTGCCAGTTTGACGCGGCGCATGCAATACGAAATAGCGCTGTTGTTCGATCAGCTCGTCAATCGCGTCGCTATCAATGCGAACGAGTGGGTTCAGCTCATAGTGCAGGCTTGCAATATTGGGGCCAGCGGTATTGAAGTGCTTCTCGCGAACGCGCTCGACGAGTATGGGCGATGTTGATTGATTTGACATAACGTTTTCCAAGCATAATTGCCGGAACCTGAAGTTACCGAGTTCCCGCGCCTCAAGCCTAACTGATTTAGCCGCAGTGAGCCTTGTAGTAGCGTTGGCAAAATTACGGAACTTTTGTGCGACTTGTCCCACAATAACGCTAGAATGCCCAACGGCGACCCACCAATAACGCGGAGTTAACACACGATTGGGGCGCCGAATGGTACTTACGATTTGATAGAGGCCCTATGGACACCGCTGCGATGAATGCAACAGTTGCGCGCTTACACCCCAACCTAGTCAGTAATTCGGTTCAAAGCTTAGCAAAGCCGCATTTTAGTGCCGGCAAGTTAGACCCGCAGCTGCTCAAGCGCAGCGCCAAGAATGTTATTGAAACCGAATCGCGCGCGATTTACGCGATGCTGGATCGCATTGACGGCGCGTTTATCGGCGCTTGTGAGCTAATCTTCGCCTGCACTGGCCGTATTGTTGTGACCGGCATGGGTAAAAGTGGCCACATTGCGCGCAAAATTGCGGCGACTTTTGCCTCCACGGGCACGCCCGCTTTTTTCATGCACCCAGCGGAAGCCAGCCACGGGGATTTAGGCATGATTACGCCCGACGATGTGGTGATCGCACTGAGTAATTCCGGCGAAACCGATGAGCTGCTGATGATTTTGCCGGTGGTCAAGCGCAAAGGTGTGCCTTTAATTGCGATGAGCGGCAATACCAACTCGTCGCTCGCCAAATTGGCTGATGCGCATTTAGATGTGTCAGTCAGCCGGGAAGCCTGCCCGCTGGGCTTGGCACCTACCGCCAGCACTACCGCAGCCTTAGTCATGGGCGACGCGTTGGCAATCGCACTGTTGGAAGCGCGTGGCTTTACCAGCGATGATTTTGCCGCCAGCCACCCGGCAGGCTCGCTCGGCCGTAGGCTGTTAGTGCACATCAGCGATGTCATGCACACGGGCGCAGAACTCCCAAAAGTGCTGGGCAGTGCCACGGTTACCGAAGCGCTGATGGAGATGACGCGCAAGAATTTAGGCATCACAGCTGTTGTGGATGCAAACGACCAACTGATTGGCGTATTCACCGACGGCGATTTACGCCGCGCGGTGGATGATGCCGAGATTGATCTGCGCCGCGTCGCGGTCGAACATATTATGACGCGCGGCGGCAAAACCATTGGTGCCGACAAATTAGCGATTGAAGCCGCTCGCTTAATGGAGCGGCACAAAATCAACGCCCTTTTAGTGATTGATTCAATGGGCGCGTTAGTTGGTGCGTTAAACTTCTACGATTTACTGCGCGCACGGGTTGTTTAGTGATTACCCAAGAACTGAAAGAAAAACTAGCCCAAATCAAACTGGCGGTCTTTGACGTGGATGGCGTGCTCACTGACGGCAGAATTATGCTGATGAGCGATCAGCGCGAGGTCAAGACCTTCCATGTACACGACGGTTTGGGGCTAAAAGCGTTAAAGGAAGGCGGCGTTGAAATCGCGATTATTAGCGCGCGTCAAAGCGTTGTGGTCAATCAGCGCATGCAAGAACTGGGCATTGTGCGCGTGTTTCAAGGCGAGCGCGATAAAGGCAGTCGCATGCTTAAACTGCTTGAATTGATAAAGCTCAAGCCTGAGCAAGTCGCGTTTATGGGCGATGATTTGCAAGATTGGCCAGCGATGAAACAGGTCGGGGTTAAAATTACGGTGCCAAACGGAGCGGCGGAATTGCGCGAACGCTGCGACTACACCACCGCCCTTGCCGGCGGCATGGGCGCGGTACGGGAAGTGGCGGAGCTGATCTTAAAAGCGCAAAACCGCTGGCAAGATGTGCTGAACGTGTTTGGCTTCCACGCATGACGCAGCGACGTGGAGTTGCGCTTAGAAGCTGGATTGCCCTGATTTGCCTATCAGTGCTGGCGTTCGGACTGTTCACGGTGCTGGAGCGCCTTGAGAAGCAGGCCAAGCGCGAACGCGTTGTCACGTTACCGCCGGTAGATTATGCCTTTACCGGCGTGGACTACTCCGCATTGGATAGTGCCGGCAAGCTGCGTGTGCGCGTGACTGCGGCCACTATGGTGCATGCGCGCGTGCAAAAATCCCTGGTGTTGACCTCCCCGCGCGTGGTGCGTTTTGCCGACGGGGCGGGCCGGCAAATCATGACTTCAAACCGCGCGCAGGTGTTTGATCAAGGCAAGCGTGTGCAGCTTGATGGCAACGTACAAATGCAAAGCCGGGGTGAAGATGAGCGCATCACCATCATTAAAACGCCGGATTTAACGTTGCTTAGCGAAGAAAAACGCGCATTCACTGACAGTGCGGTCGAAATTCAGCAAAATAGCGCTAGATTAACCGGGCGCGGTTTACGCGCAGATTTTATCCTTCAAGTTATCGAGATTCAGCATGATGTGCATTCCGTTTTCCAACCGCGTACTCGTTAGCGCACTGCTCGGTATTTTGCTGAGCCCATGCGTATTGGCACTGAAGTCTGATCGCACCGCACCGATGGATTTAACGGCCGATAGTTGGAAAGGCACGACCTTATCCGGGTCACGCTCACAAGTTTGGAACGGCAATGTGCGCATTTCGCAGGGCAGTCTGAAAATCCAGGCCGATAAAGGCACGGTTTCCTATCAGGACGGCCAAGTCAGCGGCGCGTTATTGGAAGGCGGCCCCGCGATCATCACGCAATCCCGCGATGGCGGCGGTGAAGTGCGCGCGCAAGCCCGAAAAATTGACTACGACTTGAGTTCTAGCAAAGTGATTCTGACTGGCGGCGTCAAAATTGAAGAGAACGGCAACGTCACCACCGGCGAGCGCTTCGAGTATTCGTTAGAGTCCGGTGCGATTACCGGCGATGGTGGCACCGGGCAAGTAACGATGCGATTGCTGCCCAAGGTTGCTAAGCCGAAGTAGCTTAAGTTTGAAATTAGCCCGAGACAGTTAAATGGGCAACCATCGGGAAATATCCACGCGTCCAGGTGCGATTTCCGCCAGAGTCATGCGCTATAGTTCGCCACCAAGATTCCTGTGTTGAGTTGCAAGCCCATGTCGCAAAATCCAAGCAAGTTAAACCCTGAAAATTCGGCGGAATTTACGCCCAATGTCGCCATTGGTGTGGCGCTGGCACTGGTTGTGCTTGCCATGCTCGGACGCTTTGTGAGCGTTGAAGGGCTGGGTAATTTCACCCCGGTGGGCGCAGTAGCGCTGTTTGCCGGTTGTTTTTTGAAAAACCGCAAACTTGCGCTATTAGTGCCAATCACCGCGCTGGTATTAAGCGATATGGTGCTGGGCTGGCATTCGCTGGTGCCGGTGGTGTACGCCTGTTTTGCGCTGACGCTGTGGTTCGGTACGCTTTTGGCGAATAAACTGAGCGCGCCGCGTGTGCTCGGGTTCGCGCTGTTGAGCGCGCTGAACTTTTTCGTGGTGACGAATTTTGCAGTGTGGGCGACAAGTGGCATGTATGCGCACACTTTGGCGGGCTTGGGCACCTGTTTCTGGCTGGCGGTGCCGTTTTTCCGCAACGACCTGTGCGGCACCTTGATTTATTCCGCGCTGTTATTTGGCGGCTATGCGCTGTATCAAGCGCGCGTGCGCAAATTCGCGCGCAGTTAGCGCTATGGGCAATCGACTCAGCAAAATTTATACCCGCACGGGCGATGAAGGGCTAACCGGTTTGGGCGATGGCAGCCGGGTGTTAAAAGACAGCCTGCGCGTGAACGCCTACGGCACCGTTGACGAGGCCAATAGCTGCATCGGCGTCGTGCTTGCCTGTGAAGTGCCTGATCCGGTGCGCACGCTGTTGACGCGCGTGCAGCATCAACTGTTTGATTTAGGCGGCGAACTCTGTGTGCCGGGCATGGCGCTGATTCATCAAGCCGATATTGACCGTTTAGAGCACGATTTGGATGGCTTCAATGCTGATTTGCCCCCACTAAAAGATTTCATTTTGCCCGGCGGCGGGATGGCGGCGGCGACCTGCCACATCGCGCGCACCGTGACCCGGCGCGCCGAGCGTGAAACCGTGACGCTAGCAAGAAGCAAAGAGGAAGCGGTGCGCCCGGAAGTCATTCGCTATTTAAATCGCTTGAGCGACTTGCTATTTGTACTTTGCCGGGTGTTAGCGCGCGCATCGGGGCACGGCGAAGTGCTTTGGCAGCATGAGCGACGCTGAAATCCGTGCTACAACGCGCTGATAATCGCAGCCGACAATGACTGAAGCGCTTGTTATTTACACGCATCCCAGCTGCTTGGCGCACGATCCGGGTGCGGGCCATCCGGAGGCGGCATTTCGCCTTGAAGCCGTATTAAATGCAGCGTATGCGCTTGGGCAGCAAACGCGCAGCGCGCCACTCGCAAGCCGCGCCCAGCTATTGCGTGCGCACAGCAGGGAATTACTGGAGCAACTTTTTGCTCACGAAAACGTTGATTTTGCACTGCGTATCGACGCGGATACCGTGCTTGGCCCGCATTCTTTAAATGCCGCACTGGCTGCAGCTGGTGCGGGCATTGCCGGAGTACAGGCTGTACTTGATGCCAGAGCGCGGCGGGTGTTTTGTGCGGTTCGCCCGCCCGGGCATCACGCCACACGCACACAGTCTATGGGCTTTTGCTTGCTCAATTCCGTCGCAGTTGCAGCCTATGCGGCGCTAGACGCGGGGATCAAGCGCGTTGCCATCGTCGATTTTGATGTGCATCACGGCAATGGCACGCAAGATATTTTCTGGCATGAACCCCGAGTACAGTATTTATCCTCGCATCAAGCGCCTTTATATCCCGGTACCGGTGCCGTTGACGAACGCGGTGCCTATAGCAATATTGTTAATGCGCCGCTGCCGCGCATGGCCGGAAGTGAGCTGTTCCGCGCTGCCTACACACAAACCATTTTGCCTGCGCTTGGGGCTTTTGCACCCGAATTGATTCTGATTTCGGCCGGCTTTGACGCCCACGCGCTCGACCCGCTCGGTGGCTTAAATGTGCATGAGGATGATTTCGCTTGGTTGACGCGCGCTCTTTGTGCGCAGGCCAATCGCAGCGCGCAAGGCCGAGTCGTGTCGATGCTCGAAGGCGGCTATAGTGCGACAGCGTTAGCGCTGTGTACGCGCGCGCATCTGCTGGCGCTGCTTAATTCGTAAAAAACCAATCCGTAAAACACCGTTTCCTCACTTCAAAGGCACGATAAAAATTTTATGAGCACTCTTTTGGTTGAAGATGATGGCGCAACGCGCGCCTATTTGCTGGATGCGTTGAACCGCATTGCGAGCTTACAGCCGGTCAATTTTGCCGTCGATGTCGCCAGCGGCATGCGGGCATTGGAGCGCTACCGGCCGAAATTATTACTCGTTGACTTAGGCTTACCGGACGGCGAAGGCACTCAGTTGATCGCAGTGGCGGCCAAAATGGAGCCACGCCCGGAAGTGCTGGTGATTTCGTCATTGGGCGATGAATCCCACGTTGTGCGCGCGCTTGAAGCGGGTGCTAGCGGCTATCTGCTTAAAGATGAAACGCCCGAGGCTATTGGTGTGGCCGCGTTAAAGGTGCTCGACGGCGAATCGCCGATCAGCCCGGCCATTGCCGTGCATTTGCTCAAACGTTTTCGCCCGGTTGCCGCACCCACGCCGCAAGAGCATCCGTTAAGTGATCGCGAAATCGATATCTTAAAGCTGATTGCCAAGGGTTTGCGCCATGATGAAGTGGCCGACACGCTGGGTTTACGTTACAGCACGGTGGTGAGCTATGTGCGCGATATTTACCGCAAACTGGCCGTGCATTCGCGCACCGAGGCGCTGTTTGAAGCGCGTCAGCTTGGGCTTTTGCGCGAATAAGTCGATCTAACCGCCATGCGCGCCCTGATCGGCCCCCTATTGTTTGTGATATTCGGTTGGATGGTGGCGCTCATGGTGCTGCATCCGAAGGAAATCACGGGTGCCGAACGTTTAACGACGCTTTTTGATGCAGAAGGCGCGCCGGTAAGCTTGCCGATTCGGGAAAGCCAGTACAGCGCGCCCCTGTATCGCGCCAGCGTCAGTTCCGCTGTTAGCTATACCGAGCCACAGGCCATTTACATTGGTTTTGCCCGCCAGCCCACGCAAATGCGCGTTAATGGCGTGCCGCTTGAGCGCATCAGCCTACGCCCAGGTGCCGATGAAATTGGCTTTCGCCAAGCATTTTTATTTCTGGTGCCGCAAGAAGTGCTGCATGCGGGCGGCAACACGCTTGAATTCGCGCTTAAACCCGTGCTGGTGCAGGATCAGCCCGCGCAAATGAGGCCGAAGTCATTAGGCCTTTCCGAGATTTGGTTCGGCCCGCGCGACCAGCTGGAGGCGCACTTTGGCATGATTTACGTGTCGCGCGTTACCCTGACGCAAATTACCGCTATTACCGCGCTGCTGATTAGCCTGTTTGCGGCGTTGCTTTGGCTGGCCCGGCCCTCAGAAACGCTGTACGGCTGGTTTTCGCTTGGTGTTGCGCTATGGATGATTTACCTGCTGCATTTCGTTTGGTATCGGGCGCCGCTCAACGGGCACTTCTGGCTGGCGCTGATCCATATCGCTTTGGCGGGTTCACTGCTGTGCGTGCAGTGCTTTTGTCGGCAATTTTTAGCCCAAGCGCGCACCGGCTTGGATCGTTTTTTAGCGCTGGCAGCGCTGATTATCGGCGTTGCCATGCTGGTCATCAGCATCGCTTTTCCTGATACGTTGGCTTATGAGATTTGTTTAAACGGCTTTTTGCGCGGCTTGCTGATGGCGCTGGGCCTGCACATTGTTTGGACCTTGCTGTATGCCGCGTATCGCCGCCGTGAGGCGCAAATTTATTGGCTCAGTGCGGCGGCGGTAATGGGCTTGAGCTTAGGAGTTTACGATAGCGCTGTCATTTTAGAGATACTGCCCGCATCAAGTAGTTTGCTGTTCCACCTGGGCATTTTGCCGTTGGTGGTGGTGTTTGGCTATATTTTGCTGCAGCGATTTGTTGCGTTACTGGAAGCGGCAGAGGCGCAAAATGCGCTGCTTGATCGCAGTATTCAGCAAAAATCCCTTGCGCTTGAGCGTGAATTTACGGTTCGGCAAGCGCTAGAGCGCGAGCGCATGCTCGCCGACGAGCGGCACCGTTTAGCCACTGATTTACACGATGGTGCAGGCAGTCAATTGGTGTCGCTATTGGCGGCCGTGCGGCGTGAAGGCATGAGCGCGCAGCAAATGGAGCAGGCACTTTTAGAAGCGATCGCGGATTTGCGTTTGGTGATGGACTCCATTGACAGCATGGGCAGCGATTTAGCGGAAGCGCTAGGCCAATTTCGCAGCCGCAGCGAACCACGGTTACGTGCCGCCGGGCTCAGCAGCGTATGGCGCACGTCAACCCTGCGCGATGGCTTGAAGTTGTCCCCTAGGCGCACGCTCAATATTTTTCGTGCGCTGCAAGAAGCGCTGGTCAATGTTTTAAAACACGCCGGTGCCACAGAAGTGCACATTACCGCGCGTGACGCCGGCAGCGTTTTACAAATTTCTGTGCGCGATAACGGTTTAGGTTTAGCGCCAGAGTTGATGAATGCTGCCAGTCAAGTGCAAGCCACGCCCGTGCCGGGACGCAGTGGCGGCCGGGGCTTAGCCAATCTTGCCAACCGCATGAAGTCCTTAGGCGGCTACGCAACCTTTAGCACCGGCTATCCCGACGCGGAGCGGCCGGGCTTAAACGTCAGTTTATATGTACCCATTCCCGCAGAAAACGAAACAAAATGGTAGTCGCTGTAAAGCAAACACTTGCGCAGCTTGTCGTCATTATTCCGATAGGCCCAGGCGACCAAGCGTGGCGTGCGCTATTGCCGCAGCTAAGCTTTTTGCCCGCAGACGCTGAAATTTGCCTCGTTTTTTGCCAGCCAAGCGCGCTACCTTTGTTAACTGAGTTGCCCGCACTGGCGGCAAAAATAATTTGTATAACAGCGCCCATCGGCCGCGCGCGCCAGCTGAATGCGGGTGTGGCAGCCACCCAAAATACGCAGCTTTGGTTTGTCCACGCGGATTCAGTTTTGCATACCAACACGGCGGCGGCGCTGATGCGTGCGCTCAGCGCTAAATCACATACGAATGCGCTGCATTATTTTGATTTGCGCTTTGCGGCCGACAGTTCGCGCAAAATGCGCATCAACGAGTTCGGCGTCTGGCTGCGCACGCGCTTATTTCGTTTACCATTCGGCGATCAAGGCTTTTTGCTATCACGCGCCAATTTTATCCGCCTAGGCGGCTATGACGAGACACTGGCGAGTGCTGAAGATCATGGCCTGATTTGGCAGGCACGGCGCGCGGGATTAGTGATTCGCGCGATTGGTGCCACGCTTAGCACCAGTGCGCGCCGCTATGCGCAATATGGTTGGGGCAAAACCACAGTTACGCATTTGCGGCTTACTTGGCAGCAAATACGTTTTTTTGCCCGCCAGAGAAATACATGAGCGCGAGCGCCGGAATCGCCATTTTCGTAAAAACACCCAGTATTTCGCCGCTCAAAACCCGTCTTGCCGCGACTGAAGGTGTGGCGTATGCGGAAAACTGGTATCGGCTTGCGGCATCCGCTGTGGCTGAAGTGGCAACACTGAGCGGTGCTGCGGTGTATTGGGCAGTCGCTGAGCCTGAGGCCATGAACGCCAGCATCTGGCAAGGCTTGCCACGCGTAGCACAGCTAGATCAGGCCCAGAACTCAAGTCAGAACTCAAGTCAGAACACCAGTTTAGGCGCACGCATGCACTGCGTACATCAGCAGCTTTTAGCACGCCACTCGGCCGCTATTCTGTTGGGCGCAGACACGCCGCAGCTCGACATCACGGTTTTGTGCGCGGTCATTGATTATTTGCGCAGCAGCGAACCTTGTTGGGCAGTAGCGCCCGCAACGGACGGCGGCTTTTGGCTACACGGCGCGAACAGCTGCGCACCCCTTGCGGCATGGGAAGCTGTGCGCTACAGCAGCGCCGATACGTTGGCGCAATTTGAGCGGGTGATGGCCGGTCAAGGCCAGTTAGTGCGCTTTCAAAGCGAAACCGATGTGGATACCGCAGCCGATTTAGCCGTGTGCGCCAGCGCACTTACAGCTCTGGCCCGACCATCCGGCAAACAGCGCGCGCTACTGGATTGGATGCATGCGCAAGCCTTTCACATGGGCAGCCATGCGGTTAAAAATCCCGCTTGAGTATCCAAGCGCAAACGTTTAAATTTCGTTATGAACGCAAAAGTTTCCTGAATCCTAAACCTTGGCAAAACCGGACCATTTCATTCAGGCGAGGTTGAAACCGTGGCGGGCAAACTCGCGTTGATTAAATTTACTTAACTGCCCAATGTCCACTTGCCTTTTGGCATGCGAAACCATCGGGCTAATTACTTTTGACCCCCCCTTTAGACTAAGGAATCAAACCATGAATAGCTCGATTCGTTTACTTGCAATTGCACTCGCTGTTGTCAGCATTTCGGCCTGTACAAAGAAAGCAACCACGGTACCACCTACACGCGACCCTGAAGTTGTTACGCCGAGGGATGACAAAGGTGCTGACACGGGATCCATGAATGACGCAAATAAAGACTTCAGTCCAACAGGTCTTGACCGCAACCCTTGCTTGATGGCCCGCACTGTTCGTTTTGATTTAGATCGCACTGAAATCAGCAGCGAATTCGACGGAATGATGGCCTGCCACGCCAAGTTTTTGACCATCAACACCGGCTACAAATTGACCCTCGGCGGCAATGCTGATGAGCGCGGTACCCGTGAATACAACTTAGGCTTGGGCGAGCGTCGTAACAACGCTGTTATGGACGTTTTGAAAGCCAAAGGCGCAAGCGGCAGCCAAATTGAAGGCGTTAGCTACGGCGAAGAACAACCTACCTGCACCGAAAGCAACGAATCTTGCTGGGCGAACAACCGTCGCGTTGAATTTACCTACAGCAAGTAATTGCTCAGGTAAGATTGCAGTCAGTTCGTTTGTTTAATTAAGGAATACCTATGAACGTCGTGTCGATTTCGCCACGACCGCTCGCATGGAAGCAAACGGCGGCCCTCGTGGCCGCCGTTTGCGTTTGTGCCAGCGGTTTTTTTAATCCCCAACCAGCGTTTGCGCAATCGCGCTTGAGCTTGGCCGAGCGTGTCACTAAATTGGAAGTACAAGCAGGTGCTAGCAATGCGCAAACCACTCAGCTGGAGCTACTGCAACGCTTGAACGATTTACAAACCGAAGTGCAGCAGCTGCGCGCGGACTCAGAAAAGCAAAGTTTCGAGCTGGAGCAGTTAAAAAAGCGCGCGCGCGATCAATATCTAGATCTGGATTCACGCTTGCAGCGCTTATCTGGGCAAACGCCCAGCACAGGCCTTGTTCCGCCAAGCTCTATGAGCGATACCCCGGTGAGCGAGCCGGTTACCGATTCTGGGGCGTTTACGCCACCCAATAGTGACGTGCCGCCGCCGCCTGCGTCACCGCGCGTAGCGCCGCCACCGGTAGCTGCAGCCCCGGCCGCGAATGAACGCGCGGATTACGATCTGGCGTTTGATGCCCTCAAACGCGGCCAATACGCCGAAGCAAGCCAAAAATTTAGTAGTTTTCTTAAAGTTTACCCGCAGGGCGAATTTGCCGATAACGCCACCTACTGGCTAGGCGAAAGCTATTACGTCACGCAAAAATATCCGGTCGCGCTAAAAACCTTTCAGGGCCTGCTTGCCAGCTTTCCGCAAAGCAAAAAAGCCCCGGACGCACTGTTAAAAGTGGGCTATTGCTACTACCAATTGGGTGACACCGCGAAGGCAACGTCGACGCTCAAATCGGTGATGCAACGCTATCCAGATCAACCGGTGGCAAAACTTGCCGAAGGCCGGCTGCGCGCGCTGCAGCTCAAGTAAATGCTGGATAAAGTAATGGTGGGTAGCACTGAAGTAAAAACGTCCTTATATGAGGGTTTGTGAACTCTAACCTGAGCTGCATACCGGCTATTGCGGTCAACTTGATTGATGAGGTGGGCGCAACGTCAAACCTAGCGATGTTGCGCATCACTGAAATTTTCTATTCGCTGCAAGGTGAGGCGCGCGCCAGCGGGCTACCCACCGCGTTCGTGCGTTTGACCGGCTGCCCGCTGCGCTGCCTTTATTGCGATAGCGAATATGCGTTTTATGGCGGTGTCAAAAAATCTCTAGCTGAGGTTTTAGCCGAAGTTGCAGCCTTTGGCGCGCGCTATGTCTGCGTTACCGGCGGCGAACCACTTGCGCAGAAGGCGTGCATTCCCCTGCTGAAAGCGCTGTGCGATACGGGCTATGAAGTCAGCTTAGAAACTTCAGGTGCGCTCGATATTGCGGCCGTCGATCCCCGCGTTTCGCGGGTGGTGGACATTAAAACGCCAGGGTCGAGCGAGTCGCACAAAAATCGTCTGGAAAATCTGGCACTACTGACGCCACACGATCAGCTCAAGTTCGTGCTGTGTGACCGCGCCGATTTTGAATGGGCGAAAGCGTTTATCGCCGAACATGGGCTATTTTCGCGCTGCGAAATGCTGTTTTCCGCCAGCTTTAAGCAACTTGCGCCCAAAGACTTGGCGAATTGGATTTTAGTAGATCGCCTGCCGGTTCGGTTTCAGCTGCAGGCGCATAAGTATTTATGGGGCGATTTGCCGGGGCATTAGGTTGGCCCCATATAGCGAGTTTGCGAAACGATCCTTTTCACATACCGGCCAATGCGGCGAATCGGCTTTTTGAAGAGCCCATTTGCACATTGAACCAAGTATTCTTCAGCGCATCCATTATATTGTTTTAAGGAATTCCCGATGTCCAAACGTTGGTTTAGCCACTCCCGCGTCGAAGGCAATGCTTCGCGCCAAGCGCATGCGGATCTGCCGAATGGCACTTACGAGCGCGAGCTGGGCAAGGAAGGTTTTTTTGGCCCGGCTAGTTTTATGTATCACCCGCACCCGCCGACCGGGTGGTCGGCGATGGAAGGCCCGCTCAAACCGCGCGCGTTTGACACCAATAAAATTGTGGGCGAGGCAATCAGCCCGTGGGATGCCACGCTGATATTGCACAACGCGCACGTCAAAATGCGCAGCTGGCGCTGCCCGGGTTCGATGACGGAATTGGTGCGCAATTCGGATGGTGACGAGCTGATTTTTGTGCACAACGGCGAGGGTGATTTGTTCACCGATTACGGCCACTTGGCGATTACGGCGGGCGATTACATCGTAATTCCGCGCGGCACCATTTGGCGTTTGGACGCGTTTAGGCCGATGGATTTAGTGTTGATCGAGGCGACCAATTCCAGCTACCAGCTGCCGGACAAAGGGTTGGTCGGCGCGCACGCCATTTTTGACCCGGCGATGATGGACGCACCCAAAATTGATGACAGCTTTAAGCGCCAGCGCGCCGGCGAGTGGAAAATTAAGGTTAAGCGTCGCAATCAAATCACCACGATCACTTACCCTTTCAACCCGCTTGACGCAGTCGGCTGGCATGGGGACTTGTGCCCGCTGCGCATCAATGTCAAAGATATTCGGCCGCTGATGAGCCACCGCTACCACCTGCCGCCGTCCGCGCATACTACCTTCGTGGCGAATCGCTTTGTTGTCTGCACCTTCGTGCCGCGTCCGTTTGAAACCGATCCGGGCGCAATTAAAGTGCCGTTTTTCCACAATAACGACGACTACGATGAGGTGATTTTCTATCACCGAGGCGAATTTTTTAGCCGCGACAATATCCACCCCGGCATGATTACCTTTCACCCATGCGGCTTTACCCACGGGCCACATCCTAAAGCGCTAGGCAAAATGCTGGTGCAGCCTAAAGCCGCCACCGACGAATACGCACTGATGATTGATACCCGCGATGCGCTAGATGTCGGGCCGATTGAGAAAATCGAGTGGCCGGGCTATGTGGACAGCTGGAAAAACATATGAAAGCACTTTTTGAACGCCTCGAAAAGCTGCCGCCCGGCGGTGCGTTTTTGATTGGCGTCGGGCTAGTGACGCTCGCTCTAACGATTTTTGGCGGCTATTTGTTCTATCGCTCCCAGCAAGTGTCACTTAATACTGCCGCATTGATTTTGATTCCGCTGGCTGGAATTGTGCTGCTTTGGCTTTTGACTCGCGGCGGTAAGGCGCGTTGAGGCGCGCACTACAGTTATTTGCAAGAATCAGTGGCGAATTCGCTGCTTGCCCCGCTATCCATCACGACGTAGCCAAAACCGGCTTCCCACGCCGCGTGAATATGCAGTGGCAAGCGTTGGTGTTCAATGACTGCCTTGCCCGGCTCCGGTGTTTCCAAGGGAAATCGGGCGCAGTGAACCCACTGAATAGCGCGGGCCGGGATACGCCACCAGTCGGGTTGGGTGTTGTCGTCCAGATAAAGGTCTTGTTGATTCGTAACCGGCACCATGGCTAAGCCACGCATGATTTTTTCAAATTCGGCTTTGCTGGCACTAAAACGGAACCAGTGTTTCGCGTCAACAAAAATGAAACCGAAATAGTTTAAAGATCGGGGTTCAAATTGAGTGCGCAGCATTTCGCGAAAGCTACGCCGTGCAAATGGATACGGTAATGGCTCGTTGGTTGAGATCGGGGAATAGAACTCCGAGAGTTGTGTGCTTTTTACGTTGTCACCGCAGGGCGAAAATGCCGACGCGCTCAAAATCGGCACGCGGTTTCCCGCCGCAAGCAGCACCTTACGTTTATCCGCGCGGCTCGGCTGAATTTCTAACCAACGAAATCCGTAGTCAGGGTCGTTATCGGGATAACAAGCAATAAATTGCTGTCGGTAAGGCGGCAAAACATTCGTCCAAGTCCAGGTGGTTTCGGTATTTGGGCGGCCAATACCGACCAAGGTGTCAATCATGCGGCTAGCTGGATCAACCCAAGTCGACGCTTGCACACGCTGCTTGGCAAACAGGCTAACAATTTTCTGATGCGCAATATCGTCAATGTCAAATTCGTAATAGCGCATTCGGTAGTGCGAGGCCCCTAAGCTTGTCCGCAGCTGACTTATATGTGCGGCGATGAATGCGGGGCTTAATCCTGAGTCATGTGAAAAATCCGGTGCCAAGCTATCTTTGGCATAAGCAACTTGCGTTACCGCTGAAAGAAGCACGGATAAGCAAGTAATCACCCGAAAGATAATGCTTGTTGATTTCGGCGTATTTGCCTGATTCATTGCTTGGCATTCCTCATCGCAATTTAAGCAACTGATCAAGTGGTGAGGGTACAGTGCACCGGGACGAAGCAAAGAATAAATCGATGAAATATTTTAGTCACCCCAACGGTCTGACCTGAAGTGCGATCTTTGGCTGGAATTGCGCGCCCTAGCCCGCAGTAAAACAGCACACAAATCTTGATGCAAGCAGCGGCACCTTTCTCTCAACGGAGTAGTTTTATGAGCATAAATATTCTTTCTAAATTTTCTGGCGCGTCCTTAGCTTTGATGGCCGCTGGCATGGCCAACAGCGCTGCGATGCCGGTCGCCGATAGCAAAATGGTCGCCGCCGATGCCGTTGAATTGGTGCATTGCGCGGGCTTGAACACCTGTGCTGGCGTCAACGATTGCAAGTCGGCAACCAATAAATGCAAAGGCCAAGCCAGCTGCAAAGGGCAAAGTTTTACGCTCGCATCCAAAGCATCCTGTGACAACATGGGTGGCAAAACCGTTGATGCTGGCAAAACTGCGAGCGCAGCCGCATCCACGATGGTGCACTGCATGGGTGCCAATATGTGCAAAGGTCACAATGATTGTAAAACCGCAGACAATGCCTGCAAAGGCCAAGGCAGCTGCAAGGGTAAAGGCTTCGTCGCGCTACCTGCGGCTAGTTGCAAAGCAGTCGGCGGCAGCGCTGGCTAATCAGCAGCGCAATATTTAAGTCAAATACATGAGCACGCAGCCCAGGCCGTATCTAGGATTTGGCCTGGGTTTGCGCGCTCAGCACTTGGGCGAGATTTTGGCGCAACCGCCTGCAGCGGTGGATTGGTTTGAGATTATTTCCGAGAACTTTATGGTGGCGGGTGGCAAACCGCGCGCTAACCTTGAGTTCGTGCGCGAGCGCTATCCGGTGGTGATGCACGGCGTGTCGTTGTCTATCGGCGGCACCGACCCGCTCGATCAAAATTATCTGCAAAAGCTTAAGCAATTAGCGCTCGAGATTGAACCCGCCTGGATTTCTGATCATCTTTGTTGGACCGGTGTCGATGGCATTAACAGCCATGATTTGCTGCCGCTGCCGTATTCAGAGGCGGCGATTAAACATGTGGTCGCGCGGGTGAATCAGGTGCAAGAATTTCTAGGCCGCGAAATTTTGCTGGAGAACTTGAGCTCTTATGTAGAATTTTCCGGCTCAAGCATGCCCGAATGGCAATTCATCGCCGAGATCGCGCAGCGCAGCGGCTGTCGCTTGCTGCTTGACGTCAATAATATTCAAGTCAGCGCGCACAACCACGGCTTTAGTGCGCTGGAGTATCTTGCTGGCATTCCGATTGATCGCGTATGGCAAATTCATCTGGCCGGGCACAGCGTACACGGCGAGTATGTGATCGACACGCACGACCATGCGGTACCCAATTCGGTTTGGGATCTGTATGCAGCTGCGATTCAGCGCTTTGGGGCAGTCAGCACCATGATTGAGCGCGACGATCATATTCCGCCGCTGCCGGAGCTGTTAGCAGAGTTAGAACAGGCGCGTGCGGTGCATGCCCTAGAAATTACAGCAGCATGAGTGCAGCAGCATTGGTTGATCTGCAAAAAGCGTTTTTGGCCGCTATGCGCGCCCCAGCGGATAACGTGACGGCGAATAAGCTCATGTCGGCACTGGCTCCGGGCCGCTATGCAACGCCGGAAATTGGGCTTGCGATCTATCAAAATGCCTATGGCGCACGTTTGCGCGAAGTGCTGGAAAATGACCACCCGCAGCTCGGCAAATACTTAGGCGATGACCTCTGGGGCCAGCTCTGCGGCGGATACAGCAATGCACATCCATCAAACGTGCGTTCTCTGCGCGATTTTGGCGCGTCATTGCCCCGCTTTTTGGCAGCTGCAGAACCGTTTAGCCGCAATCCACAAATTGCTGAACTCGCCGCATTTGAGCGCCGATTGCTCGACTGCTTTGATGCTGCTGACGCACCTTTGGCGACTTGGCAGTCCTTGTTAGCCACCGCGCCCGAGCGCTGGCCAAACCTGTGTCCACAGTTTCACCCGAGCGTGCAGTTGCACCGTACGCAGTGGAATACCGTTGAGATTTGGCGCGCGCTAAAAGCCGGGCAAGCGCCGCCCGAACTGTGCGCAGCGCGCGCCGATTGGTTGCTTTGGCGGGATCGCGAACAGATCACGCGTTTTCGCAGTTTGGGCACAGATGAGGCGCAAGCGTATGCGCATTTTTGCGCAGGTGGTAACTTTGCGTCGGTGTGTGAAGTGCTGCAAGAGCGCCACCAAGCTGAGGCTGTGCCTGGAGTCGCACTTGGGCTGCTGCAGAGCTGGTGTATGGAGGATTTAATTCGTGCCTGGGGCGTTTAAGCGGGGCGTTTAAGCGGCGCGTTAGCCACAACTAAATACCATTGGATTTTTTGAAAGCTTTGGCCGCAACCGCGTTTCTATCTATTTGCGTCGAGTGTGTTGGGTGTAGTCGCCTTATTCGAATTCTAGTTCGAGACGACAATATGTCAGCGCCCGATATCGTCATTCCGGCGCAAGCCGGAATCCAGTTTTTCGCAAAGAACATCGAACTTCCTACCTTTGCAGAGTCATTTCTGGATCCCGGCATGCGCCGGGGTGACGATTTCACGAATTTATTTATTACGGTTTTGAAATAAGTTTGGAATTACAAGCAGTTCAAAGATGCAACACTTTCTAACAGGAGCTTTTTATGTTGATTAACGCGAACAAAAAATGGATTTCTGCGCTTATTTCTAGCGCGCTATTTTTGGGTGCAGTGGCAAACGCTCAGGCGGCGAATACGCAGATGGCCGCTACTGCAATGCAAAATAGCAAAACACCCGTTGCGGCTGAGCAGGTTGCCGTTTTTGCAGGCGGTTGTTTTTGGGGCATTGAAGCGGTTTTTGAACATGTAAAAGGAGTCAATAGCGCAGCGTCTGGCTATGCAGGCGGCGCTCCAGACACGGCCAATTATGAAATGGTCAGCACCGGCAGCACGGGCCATGCAGAAGCAGTGGAGGTCAAGTTTGATCCCACTAAAATTACCTATACTGAACTGCTTCGAGTATTTTTCTCCGTCGCACACGACCCTACGCAATTTAACCGGCAAGGGCCAGATTCAGGTACACAATACCGCTCTGCAATTTTTTATACGAATAAAGTGCAAGAAACTGCCGCAAATGCTTATATCGCGCAATTAACCAAGGCGAAATATTTTTCTAGCCCTATTGTGACGCAGGTTAATCCGTTAAAAGCATTTTATATGGCTGAAGAACATCATCAGGACTTCGCGCGCCTTAATCCAAAATATCCTTATATTGTGTACAACGATTTGCCAAAAGTGGCGCGTTTGCAGACTCAGCTGCCACAGTATTATCGCGCGCAGTAAAGAATGTGGCGCGCGGCTTGGCTGCGTCGCAGTGCCTTCGGGGCTGAATGGTGGACGCGAAATAAGTTAGGATAAACTTGCATATTATGCAGCTGATGTGCATAAAATCGCTGCATGACCTCTTTACTGCCCACCTATACGCCCTTCCCTTTCACCCTCTCGCATGGGGTGCGCGATCAAGTGTTCGCCACCGATGGCCGGGCATTTTGGGATTTTTACGGCGGGCACTGCGTCGTCAGCACCGGCCATAGCCACCCGCAAGTGGTGGCGGCGATCTACGCACAGGCGCAAAGTTTGCTGTTTTACTCAACCGCCGGCGAACTGACCTTGCGTGAAACAGCGGCGGCGGCGTTGATGGCATTCGCGGCAGGTAGCGGTATGCAGCGCGTATTTTTCTGTAATTCGGGTGCCGAGGCGAATGAAAATGCCTTGAAGCTGGCGCATAAAATGACTGGGCGGCCAGTAATTATGACGCTCAAAGGCGGCTGGCATGGCCGCAGTTTGGCGTGTTTAGCCGCAACTGATGACGCCAAAATAACCCAGCCTTATACGGCGTGGCTGCCGCCTTCACGGGCGATTGTATTGAATGACATGGCGGCGCTGGCGGCGGCAGATTTTTCCGACGTTTGCGCGGTGATTGTCGAGCCGATTCAAAGTTTGTCCGGCATTTGCAGCGCCAGCAAAGCTTATTTGCAAGCTTTGCGCGCAAAAACGACCGCCGCCGGAACATTGCTGATCTTCGACGAAATTCAAACCGGCGTTGGCCGTTTGGGCGCGCCGTTCGCGGCTAATTTACTCGACGTGCAGCCCGACCTTATTACTTCCGCCAAAGGTTTGGCATCGGGCGTGCCCATCGGTGCGGTGCTGATGACTAGCGAAATTGCGGCAAAAATTGCGCCGGGCGATATGGGGTCTACCTTTGGTGGCGGGCCGCTCGCGTGTGCTGCGCTGATTGCAACGCTATCGGTGATTGCGCAAGAAAAACTGATGGCGAACGCCAGCGCCGCAGGCGGGGCAATCTGCGCTGGCTTAGCTGCGCTTGGCATCAACACGCGCGGCACCGGCCTGCTGTTGGGGCTAGTTCACGAACACGCGGCGGCGCTGAAAAAGCATTTATTTAACGACGGTATCTTAGTCGGCGGCTCGAACAACGCCCAAGTATTGCGCTTAATGCCGCCGCTCAATTTGACTCATGCTGCGATTTCCGCGTTCATCGAGTCGTGCCGCGCTTTTCAATATAAAATCTAGGCACCTCTACTATGAAACAAGGTTTTTTATGAAGCACTTTACCCATTTTCGTGATCTAAGCCCCGCCATTGCTAGCGCCATCATTAGCCGCGCCCGGGTTTTAAAAAGCGGCGAGCGCTCGAATGCGCTGGCTAATAAATTGCTCGGCCTGCTGTTTATGGACCCAAGCTTGCGCACGCGCACGTCCTTTGACGCCGCCGCCACTAAGCTTGGCGGGCAAGCAATTCCGTTGGACGTCGGCCAAGGCGTGTGGGGCTTAGAATTTCTCGACAATGTCGCAATGAATGGCGACAAGCCCGAGCATGTGCGCGAAGCGGCAGGGGTTTTGAGTCAGTATGTCGATATCCTCGGCGTGCGCGCATTTTCGCACGGTGAAGGTTTGGCCAGCGACGAAGCCGACCGTGTCATCGGTGCTTTTCGCAAGCACGCAACCGTGCCGGTGATTAGCCTAGAAAGTGCGCGTGAGCATCCGTGTCAGGGCTTGGCGGATTTGATGACGATACAGGAAGAGTTTGGCGATTTGAGCCAAGTCAATATCGCGCTGAGCTGGGCGCCGCATATTAAATCCTTGCCGCGCGCGGTGCCGAATTCGGTGCTACTGACGGCAGCGGGAATGGGCGCAAAGATCAAAATTGCGCATCCGCTGGGCTATGCCTTGGCACCAGAAATTACCGCTGAAGCGATTAAGTTGAGCGAGCAAACCGGCGCTAAAATCGAGTTTTTTACCAACCAGCAAAGCGCCTTGCGCGGTGCACATGTGCTGTACGCAAAATCCTGGGGTCAAACCGATGCCCTAGTTGCGCCGCCCAATGACCCAAGCTTAAGCAGCTGGATGCCGACTGAGAAACACTTCGAGCTTGCCGATCCAAAAGCCATTTTTATGCACTGTTTGCCGGTGCGGCGCGGTGTAGAAGTGGCGCACGAAGTGCTGGACGGGCCGCACTCGCGCGTATTGGAAGAGGCGGGCAATCGCCTTTGGGTACAGATGGCGGCGCTTGAGTATTTGTTGAGTTAAATGATTTTATCGCCGCAAATGTCAACGAAAACCGTTCGTGCTGAGCCTGTCGAAGCATGTGGCGACAAGCTGCGTGATACCACTTAATTCATTCAACTTCGTCATTGCGAACGCAGTGAAGCAATCTCAAAGTGGCCCCAAGCAAAAGCAAGATTGCTTCGCTAAGCTCGCAATGACGAGGCTCCTTCTAAGCGCGACGAATCACCCCTTTTCTAACTCACACACTAACCACAAAATTCTCAACGGAGCCACCCATGCCATTCGCCGCCAATCCCTTCGACGCCTTAAAAGGCATGGCAAAATACCTACGTCAGTTTCGCGGCAAAATATTCGTGATTAAGCTGGGCGGCGAGGTGTTGGACAACGCCGAGGCCCGCAAAGCGGTGGCCGAGCAGCTGGGGGTTTTATGGACGCTGTCGATTCGCATTGTGATCGTGCATGGCGGCGGCTCGGGTGTGGATGCGTTATGCAATAAATTGCAGCTGCCGATTGAAAAAATACAGGGCCGCCGCGTCACCACACCCGCCGGTTTGGAAGCCGTCAAGATGGTGCTGGCAGGCTCGGCGCATACGGATCTATTAGCGGAACTGAACGTTGCGGGCCTGCCCTGCGTGGGTTTGAGCGGCATTGACGCGGGCATGGTGCGCGCACATCAGCGCGCGCCGCTGTATGTCGGTCAGCACGTCGATGGCCCGCTGCAGGGGCAAGCGAAGTTGATTGACTATGGCTTAGTGGCGGATATCGACGACGTCGATCCAGCTTTGCTGCACACGCTGCTAGAGAAAGACTACGTGCCGGTGATTTGCCCGTTGACCTGCGATGCCAGCGGCCAGGTGCTCAACACCAATGCCGACACGATTGCGGCGGCAGTTGCCGGTGCTTTGCACGCGGAAAAGCTGTTTTTCGTCCTGAAAGTGCCTGGGCTGTTGAAAGATATGAGCAACCCTGCGAGTGTGATTTCGTTTGCCGAATTAAGTGAGCTAGAAGAAATGGTTGCGCGCGGTGAAATCAACGGCGGCATGCTGCCGAAAACCGCCGCGATCCGAAATGCGCTGAACCACTCGGTGCAAAGCGTACATTTGGTCAGTGGCATGCAGCCGGATGCGCTATTGGTTGAGATCTTTACCAACGAAGGCGCTGGCACCAAACTGGTCAAAGAGCATGAGCACAGCTAAGCCTACTTCCGCACCCCTATGGGCGAAAGATTTGCCGCTCGATGCCGCGATCCATCGCTTCACCGTTGGGCGCGACCCGGAGTTAGATCTGGCGCTGTATGGTTTTGACTGCATCGCCAGCGCCGCTCATGTGCGGATGTTGGCTGCCGTCCAGCTTATTGAACTTAGCGATGCGACGGCGCTATTAGCGGCATTGCAGGCGCAATATGCGCTGAGTATTGCCGCCAAGATACACATTGAAGACAGCCAAGAAGACTGCCACACCGCACTGGAATCAGCACTCGTTGCCGCCACCGGCGAAGCGGGCAAACGCATCCATTTGGCGCGCTCGCGCAACGATCAAGTGCTGATAGCACTACGGCTGTACCTGCGCGCCCAGCTCAACGAGTTGGGCTTCAACGTGCTGACTTTGGCGCGCGTGCTGGCACAATTTGCCGACGATTTTAAGTCTGCAACAATGCCCGGCTACACCCATATGCGCAAAGCCATGCCCAGCAGCTTTGGTTTGTGGGCGGTAGGCTATGCGGAAGCCTTAGTTGAGGAGTTGGATGCCAGCATCGGCGTACATGCGCGCATCGACCGCTGCCCGCTGGGTGCTGCAGCTGGCTACGGCGTGCCACTGCCAATTGATCGCGCGCTGACCGCGCAATTATTGGGCTTTGCAGGTGTGCAGCGCGCCGCCACCGACTGCATTAATAGCCGTGGCCGACACGAACAAGCGCTACTGGATTGGTGCGTTAGCGTGGCAAATAGTTTAGAAAAACTGCTGTGGGACTTAAGCCTGTATTCCACGCCCGAATTTGGCTTTTTGCAGCTGCCGGATAGCTACACCACCGGCTCTTCGATCATGCCGCAAAAGCGCAACCCCGATGTGATCGAGCTGGCGCGGGCCAAATGCCGGGCGCTGCGCGGCATCGCTGAGACCCATCGCAACATTATGACCGGCCTGCCCGGCAGCTATCACCGCGATTTCCAGATCGGCAAAGCACCGCTGATGGAGGGCGTGCAAACCTTGAGCGAACTGTTGCGCGTCGTCACGAGCCTGATTCCCGCGCTCAAAGTCAATCAAGCGACTGCAAAAGCCGCGTGTACCGATGAGCTCTATGCCGCCGAAGCCGCGTATCAACTGGTTGCTGGCGGCATGGCGTTTCGCGACGCCTATCGCGTGATTGCGGCGCAAGTCACGGCTGCAACATTCGTGCCGCCTGCCCAGCACACGTTGTCCATCGGCCACATCGGCAGCGCCAGCAATCTTGCGCTAGATCAGCTCAATGCCGAGCTAGACGCACACCAGCAAACGCTAAAACTGCGCAGCGACGCCTATCAGCACATCGCAAA
>JAYUUS010000172.1:0-11353 GCA_043754435.1 Rhodanobacteraceae bacterium | reverse complement strand
GCTAGGCTGGCCATGACATGGAAGAAGAACCGACCTGATGGTGTTCCGGTGTCGATAGCATTTGGCATATTAAAAACCCACCTACAAGACTTACCAATTCGCCCCAGCTTGCCTACACTCAAACGCTAATCGTTCTAGGTACACACCATGTCAATCACCATTACCAAGCCCCGTACGCCACCCGGCACGATGGAGCTACTCCCGCTCGATCAAATCGCGTTTCAATCCATGCTCGACACGATCCGGCGCAACTACGAGCGTTTTGGCTTTTTGCCGGTGGAAACGCCGGTATTTGAGCTGGCGGACGTGCTGCTAACGAAATCCGGCGGCGAAACTGAGCGTCAAGTATATTTTGTGCAATCCACCGGCGCGCTGGAAAAAGATGCCGATGCCAAGCTGGCGCTTCGATTTGATTTGACCGTGCCGCTGGCGCGCTATGTCGCCGAGCATGAGCATGACTTGAGCTTTCCGTTTCGCCGTTACCAAATTCAGCGCGTCTATCGCGGTGAGCGCGCGCAGCGTGGGCGTTTTCGGGAGTTTTATCAGGCGGATGTCGACGTGATCGGCAAAGATACGCTGTCGGTGCGCTTTGACGCCGAGATCGTCGCCGTCATTGTCGGCGTGTTTAAGGAGCTGAAAGTAGGCCCTTTCACCGTGCAATTTAACAACCGCCGCTTGCTGCGCGGTTTTTTTGCAAGGCTTGGCATTGATGATGGCGAACAGCAGGGTTTGGTGCTGCGCGAAGTCGATAAGCTTGATAAACGCGGTGCCGACAAAGTGCGGGAAACGCTGGCCGGCGAAGGTTTTGCGTTAGCGCCGGAAATCATTAGCGACATTTTGACATTCACCGGCCAACGCTCAACCAACCACGCGCAGGCACTGGCGATGTTGGACGCCCTTGCCAGCGGCGCGGAAAACGCCGAGTTGAGTGCGGGCATCGCAGAGTTACGCGAAGTGCTGGGTGCGGTGAAAGCAATGGGCGTTAGCGAAGCCAACTACGCGCTCAACTTTTCAATCGCGCGCGGTTTGGACTACTACACTGGCACCGTGTATGAAACCACGCTCAACAACCACCCAGAAATTGGCAGCGTGTGCTCCGGCGGGCGCTATGAAAATCTAGCGAGCCACTACAGCAAAAGCAAGTTGCCGGGCGTTGGCATCTCCATTGGCGTGACGCGGCTATTCTGGCAGCTGCGCGAAGCCGGGTTGATGGGTGTCGCCGATTCCACCGTGCAGGTGCTGATTACGCAAATGGATACAGCGCTGATGCCGCTGTATTTAGAGCTAGCCAGCACCTTGCGCAGCGCTGGCATCAATACCGAGCTGCATTTGGAACCGGCAAAACTGGGCAAACAGCTCAAATACGCCAGCAAATCTGGCATTCACTTTGCCGTGATTGCCGGTTCTGACGAACTGGCCAAAAACGTGGTGATGGTGAAAGACTTGCGCAAAGAAGAGCAGTTTGAAGTGCCGCGCAGCGATTTAATGAAAACTTTGCGCGTGGAGATTGAGGCGGCGCAGGCGCTTAAAGGCATGGCGGTGCGGGCTTAGGTTTTGCGGTTGTGCGCCATTAATCCGGTACAATCAGCTTCACCCCGGTAAAATAGCTCGTATAGCGTTTTGTATCGCGGGTCAGCAGCGGTAAACCTGCGACTGCCGCATGCGCACCAATGAAAAAGTCCCCGAGCACATTGGTTTTGGTGCCGCCCAGTTTTCGGTAGCGCACAAATGCTTTGCCAGCTAAAAACAAGGCCGTGCGCGGCAATTCGAGCATCTTCAGATCCAGATCGCTAAGCGTTTGATCTAGTGCTTCAACGCTGGAAAACGCGAGAGACAGCTCAGAATAAATAATCGGGTTTATGGCCAACTCGTGAACTTTGGACTGCGCACGCAGCTGCGAGATTGACCAATCGGCCCACTGTGGATCGTTCTCCAGCACGTCGATCAAAACATTGGTATCAACCAGCAGCATTAGCCCTCGCCACGCAGCATCGCCATCAAATCATCGGTGCGCCATTTGATGTCCGCCTTGCCGCGCGCGGCTTCGAAGCGATCTAGATGTGAGCTAGATTGAGCAGCTTTTTGCAGCACCAGCTCGCCATTGCGATTGACGGCAAAATCTATGGCGCTGCCCACGCCCAAATTCAGCGCGTCGCGAATTTGCTTAGGGATAGTGACCTGGCCTTTGCTGGTGAGGATTGTAGCCATGCAGTGCGTGCCTTAAGTATTACTGGTTTTTATAGTGTAATACCCAATACAACTCTAGTGTTAGCGCAATGCGTTTAACGCGCCAACACCCGATAACTGAACCGCAAATCCACGCCAAACATGCGCTGATCCATTAACTCTAATGCGATGCGATCCTGCATTGCGGTCAGTTCTGGCAATTGCAGCAGCGGGCGCGCGTGTTGGCCGAGCAAGATCGGCGCTTGATACAGCACTAGCTCATCGACCAAGCCCGATTGCAGCAGCGCGCCAGAAAGTACGGCGCCGGCTTCGGTGTGTACTTCATTGATTTCGCGCCTGCCCAACTCGACAAATAGCGCGGGCAACTGCTCGGACTCAGCTGTGGGAAGCTGCCATAGCTCGGCACCCGCAGCGCGCAGGGCGGCGCGGTTTGACTCAGGTGCGGCATTGCTGTGTGCGATCAAAACTGCGCCTAGCGTGTTAAACAACTTTGCCGAGGGCGGGGTGCGCAAATGCCGATCCAGCACGATTTTAAGCGGTGCGGGCACCGCCACCTCGGGCAAATCGACGGCGTTTAGGCGTACATCTAAACGGGGATCATCGGCTAAAACAGTGTCAACGCCGGTTAAAATCGCACAAGCGCGCGCGCGCAGCCGGTGCACATCACCCCTAGCTTCAGCGCCGGTCAGCCAGCGGCTAACGCCGTTGGCAAGCGCGGTGCGGCCGTCAACGCTCATCGCTAGCTTTAGCCGCAGCCATGGCCGCGCGCGTTCAACGCGGCTAAAAAACCCAGCGTTTAGCGCACGTGCTTGCGCGTGCATCAGGCCCGATTCCGTCACGATTCCGGCCGCGCTTAAACGCGCTAAACCAAGGCCGCTAACTTGCGGGAAAGGATCCACAACCGCCGCGACCACGCGCGCCACCCCGGCTGCGATCAGCGCATTCGCACACGGCGGCGTGCGGCCAAAATGCGCACAGGGCTCTAAAGTCACATAAGCTGTGGCACCGCGTGCAGCTGCGCCCGCAGCGGCTAAGGCATGCACTTCCGCGTGCGGCGCACCGGCTTTTTGATGCCAGCCGGTGCCAATAACCTGCGCACCCTGCGCCAACACACAGCCTACGCGTGGGTTCGGACGCGTGGTGTAAAGCCCGCGCTCGGCTAAATCCAGCGCAAGCGCCATGTGCGCGTGGTCAGTGGCGGAAAAATCAGGCATAAAATTAGATTTAGCAAAAACGCCAGCATAGCGGAGCTGGGCGTCTGTCTGTGCGGACAGAAGAGACAAGTCTACGCGCAACACATCAGAGTCGCGTGTCAATTCAAATGTGCGGGTATTTATATAATGGTGCCACCACACCCACATCAGTCGGCAAAACCTTCGATTTTCAGCACTGATCCGATCCCCATGAACACCACCGATTTATTCATTCAAATTGCTTAAATGACTTGCAAATTTTGACCCACGGCGCGCAGGCTGCAAAGTGAAATTTATTGCAAATAAAAGTGACTTATAAAAGAACTGTTATTTATTTCCGGGATACGGCATGAAGCAACGACTGATTGCGGGTCAAATTCCGCTGGCATCGAATACTCTGGGGCTGCGCATTCGTCCGCAATTTCAGGCGTTTTGGATTTCGTTAGGTATCAATCTTTCCACCGTCGCCGCCAACTTAGGTCAAGTCACAATCGGGCAAATTTCAGATGTCAGTGCAGAGTTTATTGTCAGCATCCCTGACCCGGCGCGACCGGGTGATTTCCTGGGCTTTCCCGTGCTTTTTACCCGGGGCAGCGATGGTGTTTGGAAGATTTATGGCATGTAATGATCTTGGTACACCTCGGGCGCTTCTGTCAAAGGATGCATTATGAGCGAACCGTTCCCGGCGTCTTTAGTGATCGTGATTCTTAGCGTGCCAGCTGTGGTGAGTATTGGACTGACCTTTCTAGCGACATCAATTTTTAGCAAATGGATTGCCGACACTCATGCCGTCGTCGCTGTGCCTTGGCTAACACTACTTTGTAGTTGGTCTCTGGGGGTAGGTTTACGTGAACCCGCCTGGGAGTTGATATTGCCGTCCGCGATTGGCCTCGCCGTGGTTGAAATCTGGGATGCCTGGGTGATCAGTTTGTATGGCGTCCAACTAGCCATTGTGTCGGCTGTAGCGTACTGGCGGGTTCAAAGAATTCACGCGAAAACCAACCGCGATATCACTCCGCCCAAGATACGACGAATACTAACGATTCCGGTAGGCTTGCTATTTGTTAGTTGGTTATCTACATTGTCTTTCGCATGCGAGATGAACGTCAATGGCATTTGCTATGACAAGCCCAATGCCAAAAACCCAGGGCTGACGGTCAGCTGGGAAATGCTGGATCTTGAAACCGGCAAGCCCATTCCAGATGTGTGGATTAGCTTCTACTGGCGCGAGTTTAAAGATTCCAAACACAGCACCTGCGCGCGTAATGTAATTGGCCGCACCGATGCCAATGGCCGCTTTAGCAACACCGCCAAAGATGGCAGTTGGATGGCGGGCGGCGTTGAGTATTTTAAACCGGGCTATTACCCGGTGCGCTATCAGCTCTATGCAAACCGCACCTATATCACCGATGAGCATCCGACGCTCTTTGAAAGCAAAGATGACTACCCAGCTTGGGAAGATCGCCTCAAAGCCATGGGTTACACAATTGATCCCAAATATGACAACAAAACCTATTCAAAGCAATTTGAGCTGGGCAACGAATATAAGCGCATTTTTGATCAGTTTTGGCAGCCGCGCGGATATCGGCGCTATTGGCTGAAACATCGCGGCTTTCCGAATCAATTTGAGCAGATTTTTGCCAACGGAAACTCGTGTGTCGCGCGCGCTGGTGAACTGGCGCCAATCGAATCGGTGGGGCTTGATGACCCCAGGAATCAGGATGCGCATATGCGCATGTGGCAAGGCTGGGAGGCATACCACTTGTTTTGTGATGCTATTTGGGATTCCTTGCCAGCCCAGTCGCCCGACCGTTCCGAAGCTGGTTTTGCCTTGAATGCCCTGGCACTCACTGGCCCGATGACTGCAGCAACGTGGAAAACATATGCCACCTATTTCGATGCCAAGACGCTGGAACCAAATTCTGGTGTGCGCATTCAACCGGAACAGCGGCGGAATTTTTGCAAAGCAATGAAACCTTACCTTGAACGTTTGGAAAGAGGAACGAACCCATGAGTTGCCACGATAAACTGTTAATGTCTTTGCTGATCACTTGCTCGAGTGCAACTTCGGCCTATGAAATGCCGACGCATGCCTTTATGACGCCCAATCCCGCCCGCCATCAATCAATCGGATGAGGAAATTCGCATGCGGGAATTGGAGGCGGTGACTAGATCGTTTGGGGTGATCTTGTAGCGATTGCCTGAATAGATTTAGCAAAAACGCCAGCATAGCGGAGCTGGGCTTCTGCGCTTATCCTAAGACACATCTTTTCAGAGCGTGATCCTGATGATTTCCGAAATAATCCAGTATTACATCGACTTTACCAGCGCCTGCGCGCTGCTGCCCATGTGGTTTTGGATCGTCTGTGTGACGATTTTGGGGCTGCTTGTTGGCAGTTTTTTAAATGTGGTGATCCTGCGGATGCCGCCGCGCATGATGTTTGAGTGGCGCACCGAGGCCGCAAGCATTTTAGAGGACGAACTAAAACCGGGGTTTGTGCTGGGCGAAGCGCCGCCTTCTTTGGTGTTCGAGCGCTCCCAATGTCCAAAATGTGGCTTCCAGCTAAAAGCCTGGCACAACGTGCCGCTGCTCAGCTACTTGGCGCTCGGTGGCAAATGTTCCAATTGCAAAACTAAAATTTCCATGCAGTATCCAATCGTCGAGGCGCTAACCAGCGTCGCGTCCTTAGCCTGCCTGCTGAAATTTGGCCCTAGCTTTGCCTGCATCGCGGCCTTGGTGTTCACTTGGCTATTGATCGCGATGTCGGGCATTGACCTACACACGCAATTGCTGCCAGATCAGCTGACTATGCCGCTGCTGTGGATCGGTCTGCTGCTGGCGGTGAACTCGGTCTTTATTGCGCCCGTGCCGGCGATTGTGGGTGCCGCAATTGGCTGGGGCAGCTTATGGAGCGTGAATTACACCTTTAAAAAATTGCGCGGCATGGACGGCATGGGCGGCGGGGACTTCAAGCTGCTGGCGGGCTTAGGCGCGTGGATGGGCTGGGCGATGCTGCCTATGGTCGTGCTGCTGTCCGCGACTGTGGGGGCGGTCGTTGGCATAACAATGGTGCTGCTGCGCAAACACGCGCGGGAAAACCCCATGCCCTTTGGGCCCTTTTTAGCCGCCGCTGGCTGGATCGCATTTGTGTTTGGCGACGTGCTGATGGCTAGCTATTGGCGGGTTATGGGGTAGTTGGGCCATGAATTAGGCACCCCTAAACTTTCATTTAAACCATTGCCGAACCGTGCTGAAGTCGTAAACTCTGGGCTTGGAAAACTCTAACGCTGAAAAAGCGTTCAAGGTGGCGGCGTGGCTGATCAATTTAAAATTGCGATTATTGGTTCTGGACCGGGCGGCCTGTCGGCAGCCGCGCGTGCTGCGGAGCAAAATGTCTCGCATATCTTGCTAGAGGCTAGCCCACAGCTGTCCAATACGATTTATCGCTATCAAAAAGGCAAGCATGTGATGGCCGAGCCGGACATGCTGCCGCTGCGCTCGCCGCTGAAATTTGAGGCGGGCACGCGTGAGAAAATTTTAGGCGAGTGGGATGCGGGCACTGCGGCGCTGAAGGTCAATGTGCGCTACGGCGCGGAAGTCACCAAGATTGAGCCGCAAAATCCTGGTTTTAAAATTACCTGCGCGGATAAATCCGTGGTGATGGCGGATTTTTGTGTGCTGGGCGTGGGTTTGCAGGGCAATTTGCGCAAAATGGGCATCCCGGGTGAGGAAGCACCGTTCGTGCAATATCAGCTGGATGACCCGGATGAGTATTCCGGCGAAACCATTATTGTGGTGGGCGCGGGCGATGCCGCGATTGAAAATGCGGTGGCGCTGTGTCGGCAAAATCAAGTCATTATCGTCAACCGCCGCGAAGAATTTGCGCGCGCCAAAGAAGGCAATCTTAAGTCCATTACCCGCTGTGTTGACGATAAAACGCTGGAGTGCTATTTCAACTCAGCGCCGGAAAAAGTCGATCTTTTGCCAGTCGGGCGTAAACCGGGGCGCATGTGGCTGTCCACACCCAAAGGCCGCGCGCAAATTTTGTGCGACCGGGTGATCGCCCGCTTAGGCGCAAATCCACCGCGTAGCTTTGTCGAAGCCTGCGGCGTGAACTTCCCGAGCAAAGACCCGTCCGCCGTGCCGGCACTTTCGCCAACTTACGAAAGCAATATTAAAGGCCTCTACATTGTTGGTGCTTTGGGCGGCTATCCGCTGATTAAGCAAGCGATGAATCAGGGCTATGAGGTGATCGAATATATCCTTGGCCGCGCGGTGAAGCCTGCGGACGAGCCAATGTTGGAAGTCAAGTTTAATAAGCTGCCCGGTTTTAGATCAGTCGAGGAATCGCTCAAGCAAGTGCAGGCGAATGCCCCGCACTTGGCGACGATTACGCCGCTGCAGTTGCGCGAATTTATGATTGATTCCAGCATCGTGACGGTTGCAGCCGGCCAGCCAGTGTTTTTACGCAACGATTATACCAATACCTTCTTTTCGGTCATTGGCGGTGCCGTCGAAGTGGTGATTGACGAGGCGCAAAATAAGCGCGTCACGCTGGGCCCGGGTGAGTTTTTTGGCGAAATGGGGCTGATTTCTGGGCGTAGACGCTCGGCGACGGTGCTGGCCGGGCCGCAGGGCGCGGTATTGATTGATACGCCTCGACGTTCGATGTTGAAGTTGATTAACTCAGTTGAGGCGGTCAAGAAAATTATTGACGGCGTGTTTATGGAGCGCGCCCTGCGTGGGCGCTTTGGCGAAGACGCCACGCCTGAGCAGCTCAAAGAAGTGGTCGCGGGCGCTAGCCTGCATAAATTCCGGGCTGGAGATATTTTGTTTAATGAAGGCGACGAAGGCGATTGCCTGCACCTAGTGCGTGTCGGGTCTCTGACGATCAGCCGCCAAATTGCCGGTAAAGAAGTTGTGCTGGCCTACGTGCCGGCCGGCCAATACGTCGGCGAAATGGCGCTTTTGGGCGAAAACAAGCGTACCGCGACCGCGCGCGCGGCGATTAATACCGAAACCATCCGCGTCGAGCGCGATGCCTTCCAAAAGCTTTTGCAGCGCAATAGCTTACTGCGCGGGCGTTTACAGCAAGAATACAAAGGCCGCGCCGCACAAAATTTGGCAGTACAAGCTGCTGGCTCGGCGGGCGATGTGATTTCCTTCCTGGTCGGCCAAGGTGCCGGTGAAGCCACGGATATTTTGCTGATCGACGAAGCGCTGTGCGTGCGCTGCGACAACTGCGAAAAAGCCTGCGCCGAAACCCACGGCGGCACCTCTAGATTGGATCGCGAAGCCGGGCCAACGTTTGCCAATGTCCACGTACCCACAAGCTGCCGCCACTGCGAACACCCGCACTGCATGAAAGATTGCCCGGCCGATGCTATTCACCGCTCTCCGAATGGCGAGGTTTATATCGCCGACAACTGCATCGGCTGCGGCAACTGCGAACGCAATTGCCCGTACGGCGTGATCCATATGGCGGCCAAGCCCAAGAAAAAGCCCGGCTTATTGAGCTGGCTGCTTTTTGGCCTAGGCGATGGCCCCGGCGAGTCCCCGTATGACCCAGACGCACATGCCAAAAAAGCCGTCAAATGCGATATGTGCAAAGACATTAAGGGCGGCGCGTCCTGCGTGCGTGCCTGCCCAACGGGTGCCGCGATTCGGATTTCGCCGGAGCAATTGCCGGCTTATGCGTTTGCGCGGCGGTAGGTTGATTGGAAGTCAAGGCGAATTTTGTGGAGATGATAAATTTCAGCTATTTGATCACTCTCGACCCTAATTTCCCGTACATTGAAACGCAAAGAATTTCGGAGATATTAAAAACCTCGGATTGCCTCGTGCCAGGATATGTCCCACCAGAAATTGGCATCTACAGTCTGGACGCCATAATGTTCGATACTACTAACGGATATAGTTTCAATATTTTCCCCGACTTAAATATTGTTATTGAATGGATACATATCATAAAAGGTGGGGGCATAGAAACCAATGCAGCCAAAAACGCTGCTTGCCTAATGGCATTTTCACAGTGCCTCAATATAAATTTAGATCCAACTATTGCATTTAGCGAGTTAGCCGCCAAGAAAGGCGTAAGTCACGCCCAAACTGAGTATGGTTGGTTTCTTTCAGCAGATGCAGCGAATCCGATGGGTTGGATTCAGGCGGCTTTAAAAGGAACGCCATTCGACCCAGTGCAACCAAAAAACCTAACTGCATCTTGGAATATACCCACTCGAGTTTGGGATCGAAACTATATTCTGGTTCTTAAATTGGCTGAAATCCAATTGGGTCAAGGATCACCGATACAAAAGATTTTGGCGTTAATGAGCTGGATGAGAGAAAAATTCGTTGCTCGTGGTCCTGGAATCATATTTTCAATTATGTTTTTGTCTGAGCGTGCCCGGATAAAAAATATGATTAAGTACATAAAATCTACCGATCGAGAGCGCGCGATAGGTGGTGCTCAAAACGCTGCTTGGGATATTACAAATGCAAGCGCATTTGTTGATCAAGTCGCCTTAGGCAAAACTGATCGATATCTATTTGCCTCATTTGACAAAGCTTTGCGCGCAATAGCAAATAAGTTGTTTAATTTAACTGATGAGGAAGATAGTGAGTTGCATCTCAAGAATAGACTCTTGGAATGGTGGGATGAATCTGAGGCACAAATTATCGCGAGAGAATGTTTAAAACTTTTTCAATGCCCGGTGTATAAATCTAAGAATTTAAATGCATCTGAAATATTGTCTTTGAAGTTCGAGGGCGAATTAGCACTAAGAAGTTGGTCACCCACGCAAACCAATTAAAGCGTTGCTATCACGCCAATCAGCCTAAGCCATTTTTGTATCAATATTCCTGAGGCGATGCCCGCAATGATTTGCTTCGCAGGCACTCAACTCAGGTAACAAGGATTAATGTCAACTTGCAGGATACTTCGAAAAAATTTGTCTGATAGCACATTGTTCAATCCACCCCAACCGAATCACCGCTGGGTGCGGCATTCGCCGATGCCGCACTTTGTACCGCGCCTTCCGGCGCCGGCACCCACCACACCTCAACCCGCCGATTCAGTTCACGCCCGCGTGCGCTGGCGTTGTCGGCTACCGGCATCGCCGCGCCAAAGCCGTGCAGCTCTTGCACCCGCACTTGTGAGCGGCCTAGGCCATCGGCGACAAATTCGGCCCACACTTCCGACATTGACACCGCGAGTGCGGGCTTTTTCAGGCTGTTATCAGTAAACCCAGCGAGCTTAAGCATGCCGCCCCGATGCTCGTTGCGCTTTAAAAACCCCGCGAGTCGATACAGATCAATTTGCGCGCGGTTGTCAAAGATGGCAACGCTGTTTTCAAAGCGGAAGTTCACGCTCAGGCGCTTAGCACCCTGCACAAAGCGTAAATAGTCGCTCGAAGCGTTGGCGATCACCGGCGCATCCAGTGCACGTACCGCAAGATTGACAAAGCCTGCATGTTCAACGGCGCTTTGCGCATCGTTGGTCAGCGCATAGCGCACAAACTCCTCCGCTAACTTAGGCGCATCGGTACGCGTGTAAAGGCTTAGACGGCGTGTGAGCGGGTAGTCTTCAACGGCAATGCTGGCGATTGAGGGCAATTCCGCGCGCACCCCGCCGCCATCAATAGCCAAGGCTTTATTTTTGGCAATTTCCGACAGGCTCAAAAAGCCAATGCTGTTCACATCTTTAGCCACTTCCAGCGCAATCGCGCGGTTGGATTCAAAGCGCTCGACATTGGCCGCCACATCTGCGCCCTCCAATACCAGTGCCTTAAAAGCATCAAAAGTGCCTGATTGCGCATCGCGTGCTAACACCCGGATTTTTCTCGACGTACCTCCTAGGTCTGTCCAAGTGCTTTGTTGAGCGGTAAAAATGCCGCGCAAGGTCGCCAAATCAACGCTGTTTAAAGGATTGCTCGGGTGTACGACGACGGCGACGCCATCCAGCCCGATGACATGC
>JAYUUS010000171.1:0-35514 GCA_043754435.1 Rhodanobacteraceae bacterium | reverse complement strand
GGAAAATAACATAGGGTGGCACTTTGTGTTCGGCGGCTAGCGCTCGACGCCATTCACGCAGTTTGTCAAGCAGCGTGTTAGACGTTTCACCGACGCTGGCGGCGTAAGGTTTCTTGCCTTTTTTACCGCGCGGTTCTTTCGCTGGCGCTTCTGTACGCGCCATTTCAAACGTCGTTTCGCCGCGCAGCAGTGGTCTACACGCATCCGTTAAACGCAGCGCCCCAAAACCTTCATGATCAATGTCAATCATGCCGGCGGCAATTAATTGCCGCGCCAACGCGCGCCAGTAATCGTCAGGTTGCACCTTGCCCAAGCCGTAAACGCTCAGGCGATCATGCTGAAAGCGCGTGATTTGCTCGGTTTGCGCGCCGCGCAATACCGCGATGACGTGCATCACGCCAAAGCGCTGTCCGGTGCGGTGAATCGCTGACAGCAACTGGCGTGCGGCTTCGGTGGCATCGAATTTTGCTACCGGCTGCGCGCAGCGGTCGCAATTGCCGCACGCACCGGCAAAATGCTGATTAAAGTGCTTTAACAGCGGCACCCGCCGACAGCCGACACTTTCGGCGTAGGATAATAATGCGTCGAGCTGCCCACGTTCGTAGCGTTTGCGCGCCTCGCTGGCGGTGGATTCTTCGATAAAGCGTTTCAGCTGCATCAAATCCGCCAAGCCGTAGCACATCCAGGCAAAGGCCGGTGCACCATCGCGGCCCGCGCGCCCAATTTCTTGATAGTAGCCTTCCATGCTTTTTGGCAAGTCCACATGGGCCACAAAGCGCACATCGGGTTTGTCAATGCCCATGCCAAAGGCGATCGTTGCCACCATTACGATTTTTTCGTCTGATAAAAACAGCTCTTGATTGGTGCTGCGCGTTTGCGCGTCCAATCCAGCGTGATAGGGCAGGGCGCGCACACCCGCCTCGTTCAACTTTGCCGCCAATTCGTCCACGCGTTTGCGCGACAGCGCATAAACAATGCCGCTTTGCTTGGGATGTGCGCTGATAAATCGCAAGAGCTGGCGCGTTGGGTCGGCTTTTTCCACCACGGTCAGCTGTAAATTTGGGCGGTCAAAGCTGGATACGAACAGCGGCGCGTCGTCCAGCGATAGTACTGAAGCGATTTCAGCGCGGGTGCGCGCATCGGCCGTCGCGGTCAGCGCCAAGCGCGGCGTGTGTGGAAAAATCTCCGCCAAGCGCCCTAATTGCTGATATTCCGGGCGAAAATCGTGGCCCCATTGCGACACGCAGTGCGCCTCGTCGATTGCAATTAGGCTAAGCGGAACTTCACTTAAAAAGCCCAGCATGCCCTCCATCAGCAGGCGTTCGGGCGACACATACAGCAGTTTGAGCATGCCGCGTCGAATGCGTTGATAAATCTCACGCGCAGAGTCCGTGTCAACGCTGGAATTGAGCGCTGCTGCGGCCACGCCAAACTCAATCAGCTGCGCCACTTGATTTTGCATCAGCGCAATCAGCGGCGAGATCACCACCGTCAAGCCATCCAGCAGCAGCGCCGGAATTTGATAGCACAGGCTTTTGCCGCCGCCGGTAGGCATCAGCACCAGAGCATTGCCGCCGCTTAAGATTTGCGCGATCACCGCCGCTTGATCGCCGCGAAAATCCGAGTAGCCGAACACGCGCGCCAGTTCACCGCGGGCGCGGTTTAGCATCTGCACCGTATCGGGCGTGATTTCGGCTTGAGTCATCGCCAAAGTTTAACGTGTCGCGTGACGAGCGTTGTAATGTGTTGCAATACTAGCTTCAACGTAGGGGCCTGCAATCCCAAAGAAAAAAAGCAGCAAGCGGTAAAGCTTAGCCGCCAGTGGCCTAAGGAATCTGTGATACGCGATCAGCGCGAACGGCCTGACGTAGTCCAGCGCTTGAGCGCCGATAAACAGCAAGATTAGATCCAGCCCCACAGCGTCAATGAGCGGCAAAAACAGCCGCAGCTCTGGGTGGAAAGACAGCATAATGATCAATATAGTGGTCAGCACGTACATTGTCAGCTCGCGCTTGCTCTTTTTTTGCCCATCAAACATCAGTTGCGCCTTTGGGTTGACTTAATTTTTGGAGCCTACACTGAAAGCTGCACAAACTTGAAGCAGCTTAGACGAATGTATAAACCAACGCCGCCACTGCAAATGCAAGGGCGGCCAAGTGGAGAATCCTTAGCCATCGCGGCATCATTATCTTTGGCGGTGCCGGTCTAATTTTTGCATGACGCCCAACCCACACGGAACCGAAGGTGGCTAGGACAATGAATAAAGTAAATGGAAGGTTACTTCGTGCATTGGCACATAGGCCCGATGTCGCGACCAAGCCCAGCAGCAGTGCGCCCGCATAGTTGCCTTGCCAGTGACTGCCGACCGTAATTTTGCCGTGGCATGCGCCGCACGCCGGATCGGGTCCAATGCCAAAGGCGGACCAAAGAACCTTGAACGCCGAGATGCAATTTGCATGGCAGTAGGGGCAGGCTCGCTGCACGGGTAATTCCAGTCTTTAAGTAGGCTTCTAATCCTACGTGGCTAGTAGGTCACGCTAAGTTACACCGGCTACACACAGCGTGTACAAGAGACGCAAAAGTTTTTGCTAATTTGTAGTTTCGCGAATGGCCATCAGACTTTGTGGGAAATTTATGAAAGATCTACAGATTCAACTCTTATCAGGAGCCCTAGAAAATGCCCGTTTTGGCATTTGCGTAGTGGATCAAAGTGGCCGAGTTATTTTAGTAAATAACGCCTTCGTCAGCAAAATTGGCATCCAAATTGAAAATATTTTGGGCCAGAGCTATCTATCACTGCACAGCTTCTTCGGTAAAAACGCAGAGTTCCACAGGCTTTTTAGTGCGCGTGAACCCGATCTGTCGATTGAATGCCCGCTGACAAAAAGCGATGGCCAAAAGCAATATTTGATGTTGCAATCAAGTGTGTTGCCACATGAGTCAGGCGAGCTTTTTCGAATTGTAAGCCTTATTGACGTTACAGATTACGGCATGACACGCGATCGCTTCGCCACACTCCAACGGCAAATGGATTCGCTCAATAATGCTGTAGTGATTGTAGATGCGCGTCTAGCGGATATGCCGATTACCTATGTCAATGCCCATTTTGAACGCATGACCGGTTATCCAAAATCGGAGGTTATGGGTCGAAATTGCCGGTTTTTACAGGGTAATGAACGCGATCAGCCGGGTGCTGCTGCACTGCGGACAGCGATCCAAAAACGAGAAAATTGCGCTGTGTTGCTGAAGAACTTCCGCAAAGATGGCTCTGCCTTTCAAAATGAGCTGTTTATTTCCCCCGTATTTGATGAGCTTGGTGTGTTGACGCATTTTATTGGGATGCAACACGAAGTAATGAACCGCGGCTCGGTTGCGAGTGCGTGATGGGCGCTGAGCTTGGGCTAGAGAAAACGCCACAGATTAAGCGAATTGACGTGGGGAGTATCGGTTTGCCATTAAGCGACCAGCTGATGCTGCGCGCGTTTTTGCAGCTGGTAGCACCCATTGGCGGCCATGATTTTAGGCTCAGCGATGGCAACGACGTTCCAATCGTTATCTTTAATCCGGGCGACAGCAAAGCTGAAATGCTCATGCGTAACCCTCAGCGTGGCGTTGCCTATATTCAGTACGGAATGCCTGAAATGAGCTATGGCCGAGTTTGGCGCTTAGCAACGCCCGTGCGCTTGCCAACTTTGAGAGAAGTTTTGGCCGGCATCATTGAGCAGCGACGCGAATGGAAGTTTAGCGGTGCGCTCGCGCCGAAAGCCGAGGTGAGTCAAAGTTTGGCACCTACGCCCGTTCCGGCACATCGACGACTTGAGGACGTGTTGGCGGTACTTGAAAGCATCGTGCAAAGTCGTATACCGCACGCGCTCTGTGGTATTTCGGGCGTCGAGATTTTAGTTTTTCCTCTGAATAATACCGTCTACATCCAGTGTGAACCCGGCGCAGCATGGCAGAAGGCGCTCATTGATACGCAACGCCCTATTTCCGCGCTCTCACACATTGGCGCGCGCCCGATGGCTGAAATAAAGCCGATCTCAATCGCACATTTTCGCTGGGAGCTTGCGCGCCATTTGAGTGCGGGGATGTTGTTGCCTGGCATCGCTGGCCAAAGCAAGTTCGCGCTAACACGGTGGCCGGATTTCGGCACCATGACGGCGGGCAGCGCATTTGATTTAAGAATTGTGGCACTCATTACGACGCGGCCCACCTCTATTGCTAACATGCTTCAAACTGTTCCGTACACGCGCGAGGGAATTATTGCCCTGCTTAATTGCTGTGCGGTAGTGGGTTGTTTAAGTAATGCGCCAGCCGACTTGTTACACAGCGTTGAAGCGCAGACGCCACAGCCCGGGCTACTTCCTGAGCCTTCTGTGCCAGCGCCAAAGCGCGCCATACCGCCTTTGACAAATCAAGCTTTGCCACGACCGAACGAGAAACACGGATTTGCTAGTGTGCTAAACAAGCTGCGCGCAGCCCTCACTTATTCGCCCTGGTCAAAGGCATGAATCTAGGCAACAAAGCCTATAAGGCGACTCTATGAACGCTCCGCGCGAGATCAAAATTTTAATTACTGGCCCGATGGGTGCCGGTAAAACAACTGCCATAGCCGCCGTCAGTGAAGTGGCACCCGTTAAGACTGAAGCCATCAATTCAGACTTAGCGCAACATTCTAAAACGCACACGACTGTAGCGCTTGATTACGGTGAAGTGCGACTGGCGGGTGGGGATCGTTTGCGGCTCTACGGTACGCCCGGACAAAAGCGCTTCAATGTGATGTGGCAAATTTTGGCAAAAGGTGCCTTTGGCGTTGTAATTTTGATTGATATGACGCGCTCCGATCCGGCGGCTGATCTCGTTGAATATGCCAAAGATTTTGCCGATGTTATTCGCAGCAGTTCGGGCGTCGTGGGACTCAGTCGCGCCTCAGAAAATACCGAATTTGACAACGCAGAGCTTTACGTTGCTTTGACTACGCTTGGCCTAGCGTTGCCTATCTTTGCGGTCGACATTAGAAAGCGCGATGATGTTTTGTTGCTGCTGGAAGCTTTGTTTAGTCAAATTGAGATGGCGCAACTGTGCGACGATTTCAACGAGTAGCTGATTTTTTTCCTACACTCGAATTGAGGGAATAAAATGAATCAAAATCCTGAAATTTTGCCCCGTACTGCAGTGCGCGCGGTGAATATCAAGTTGGAGCAGCTGCTTGAAACAGTGCCCGCCGTAATCGGTGCCTTTTTAGCCACGGATGATGGTTTTGAGATAACGCAGGTGGTGTCTGGCAAAAATGCTGAGCCAGCGCGTTTGGCGGCCATGTGTAGTTCGATGATCGCTTTGAGTCACGCGCTAGTGCAGGAAAGCGATCTTGGTGATAGTGAGAATTTGTTAATCGAAGCAAAAAAAGGAAAAATTCTTTTGCTGACCATTGCTAGTCAGCCCCGGCTTTCGCTAACCGTAATCGCGCGCCCAAGTGCAACGCTAGGGCAAGTGCTGGTGCACTCGAAGATTTGCGCTGAAGGGATTCGACAGTGCCTTGAGCTGCTTTAATGACTGCGTTTGGCAACATTTGTTCATGTTAAACCCCTAATTTTTGTGTTTCGCTGGTTTTTGACCCAGCGAAGTTTTGTTTTCCGCGCATCGCTGGGCACGTCAGGCAATTGGACGGCCTAACTGAAGTCCAACGACTTTTCGTAGGATTTTAACTCGTGCCTAGCCATCGCAAGATTGGCGCGGCTGCGATCTAAAACCACATATAAAAACAATTTTCCATTGCGCTCAAGCGGGCGAATCAGATGATATTGTTTGCTCAGCGTAATCAAAATATCTTCAATGTCATCATTAAGCTTGAGCGCGCTCGCCACTCGGCGTTTGGCCTTGACCACTTCAGAATTACCAGCAGCGGCAACTTCTAGATTGACCGCCGAACCTACTCCCGCCATCAGCAAACCCGAGTCACTATCTACCAATGCTGCGGCTATGAACCCATCCATGCTTTGCAGCGAACCTAAATCAAACTTAGCCATAACTTTTTCCTTATTTTGGTTGGGATTTTGAAAAATAGCGCTTCTAGTTGCACTGCGTGACCTAAATTTTTCGCATTAGGTGGAACGAGTGTAGTCCATCCAATACCGATGAAAATCATTGATTTGACAAGATTTGTTGCATGTTTTTCGACGAAATTAGAACCGCGAATTTTGCGAAGTACGAGTGCATGAAACGCTGAATTTAGTTGAGCCAATGTTACCGCGCCAAAAACTCCATAACCCGCGTATCGACCTCAGGTGCCAGCCCACGTAAGCCACGTCCTGCCTGAAACAAAGTTGTGACGTGCCCGGTTTTGGGCAACAGCACGACTTCCGCCCGCCCGCCTGCAGCATTCACTTTCGCGGCTAAATTGACGCTGTTTTTGGGATAAACCAAGGTATCGTCCTGACCGTGGATCAGCAACATCGGCGGCGCTTTTGCACCAAATTGGGCGTAGTTAATGGGCTGGGACTCAGCTAAGTTCGCATCGCCCTTAAACACCGCAATCACCAGCGGGTCGGTCATCGGCAGAAAATCATAGGGGCCAGATAGGCCGATAAAGCCTTTGATTTCCGTAGCCGACATATGCTTGGCTTGTAAATACTGCGGATCCAGCAACATTAAGGCGGCGATGTGCGCCCCCGCAGAATGTCCCATCACATAAAATCGTTTTAGATCAATGTTAAGTTTTGCGGCATCATCGCGCACGTACGCCACGCTTGTGGCGGCGTCCTCAACAAAACTGGGGAAAATACAATGGGGTGCCTTGCGATAGTCCGGCACTACCACCACATAGCCTTTGAGCGCGTAGTGCGCGGCAAAAAATTCATACCACGCGCGCTTGCCATTACGCCAGCTGCCGCCAAAGAAAAACACGATCACCGGCAACTTTTTGCCCTGAAATTGCGCCGAAGTCGGTCGGTAAACATCCAGGCGCTGGTCTGGATCGCTGCCATAGTTGAGCGTGCTTTTTTGATACGCGCTAAAAACGTAAGGTACTTCAAGGGAGCGCATAAAGCCTGCTTGGCAGGCGGCGAGCAGGCTAAAAATAGTCAAAATAATCAGTAATCGAGTGGGTTTCATAGATATATCTAAAATTTAGGAAGCGCGCGCGACAAACGCTAATGCACCGCGCGCCATTAGTGCGTGCGCGAGCGTTTCGCCCAAAGCTTCTGGCGCATTTGATACGCCGCTCAGCTCGCCTTGGATGCTCCTGCGCGCGCTGGCATCACCCACTAGGCCGCGCAAACGTAAAGTGGTCTGCTCAAGCTCGGCAAACGCCGCAATCGGCACTTGGCAAGAACCGCCCAAAGTTTGCGCAAATGCCCGCTCAGCGCGCACACACAGCCAAGTTGGCGGATGTGCCAGCGGTGCCAGCAGCGTTGCTGTGGCCTGATCGCTTGCCAAACACTCAATCGCCAACGCGCCTTGACCGGCGGCAGGCAGCATCGCTGGTGGCAGCAAGCGGCTGGCTATGCGTGCGTTTAAGCCCAGTCGATCTAATCCGGCCGCCGCCAACACAATCGCATCGAAGTGATTTTCATCAAGCTTGCGCAGCCGTGTTTGCACATTGCCGCGCAGATCCAGCAGCTGCAAATCTGGCCGCAGTGCATACAGCTGAACCTGTCGGCGTAGGCTAGACGAACCCACGCGCGCACCCTGAGGTAATGCGGCAACGTTTGGATAGTAATTACTGACCCAAGCGTCATACGGCTCCTCGCGGATCATCACAGCAGCAAGCTGGAAATCGGCTTCGAGTGACATGGGCACATCTTTTAGCGAATGCACCGCGATGTCCGCGCGGCCTTCCAGCATCGCGACTTCCAGTTCCTTTAGAAACAAACCTTTGCCGCCGACTTGACTGAGCGGGCGATCCAAAATTTGATCGCCGCGCGTAGTCATCGGCAGCAAAGTCACACTCAATTGTGGATAAAGCGTTCGCAATTGCGCTGCGACGTGTTCGGCCTGCCAAAGTGCCAAAGCAGATTCGCGCGTGGCGATACGAATGGCGTTTTTTTGTGGTGATTTAGATGACATCATCAGTGCCGGAAATGCCGCACGCCAGTGAACAGCATGGCGATGCCATGCTCGTTCGCCGCGTCAATCACCTCTTTGTCGCGCATCGAGCCACCGGGCTGAATCACCGCCTTAATACCGACCGCTGCGGCGGCATCAATGCCATCGCGGAACGGGAAAAACGCATCCGACGCCATTACCGCGCCGGGTAGGGCGATATTGGCTTCGGCGGCTTTCATTGCCGCTATTTTTGCGCTGATCACGCGACTCATTTGCCCGGCACCAATGCCCACGGTACGGGCGTCTTTGACATAAACAATGGCGTTGGATTTCACCTGCATCGCGACTTTCCAGGCAAATACTAAATCGGCAAATTCCGCAGCGTTTGGCGCGCGCAGGCTGACCAATTTGTAATCGCTCGCTATTAGCGTGTCGCGATCCCCATCTTGGATTAAGTAGCCGCCTTGAATGCGTTTGACGTCGCGCCATGCGCTGGTTGCCGCATTTAACGTACCGGTGGCAAGCACCCGCACATTCGGCTTGCTGGCGAGGGCAGCCAGTGCCAGTTCACTGTAGTCCGGGGCGATTATCACCTCAACAAATTGCCGCGCAATCAGCGTGCGTGCGGTTTCTGCATCTAAGCTGTGATTGAAGGCAATAATGCCGCCGAATGCGCTGATTGGGTCGGTTTGATAGGCGCGTTCATAGGCGTCTAATAAATTCGATGACACCGCAACACCGCACGGGTTTGCGTGTTTGACGATCACGCAAGCCGGTTCGTCGAATAGCTTGACGCACTCAAGTGCTGCATCGCTATCGGCTAAGTTGTTGAAACTTAAAGACTTACCCTGGCGAAAGCTGGCGCCGGCGATGCAGGCAGGCGGCAGCGGGGACTCCAAATATAATGCTGCGCGTTGGTGGGGGTTTTCGCCGTAGCGCAAAACTTCAGCGCGCTGCATTTTCAACGTTAAAGTGCTGGGGAAGTCCTCGCTTTGCGCGGCTGCGGCTAAGCTTCCAGTTAAATAATCCGCCACTAATGCATCGTACTCGGCGGTGTGCGCGTAGGCTTTAGCGGCAAGTGTGCGGCGCATCGCTAGGTTGTTATGGCCGGTTTTAATCGCTTCCAACGCGCTCGCATAGTCGCCCACGTCCGTCAAAACCATCACGCGCTCGTGATTTTTCGCGGCCGCGCGCAGCATCGCCGGCCCGCCAATATCAATGTTTTCAATGGCCTCAGCATCGCTGGCGCCGGGTTTCGCAATCGTTGCGGCAAACGGATACAAATTGACCACCAGCAGGTCAATTCGTGCGATATCGTGTTCGGCCATTATGCTTTCATCAACACCTAAGCGCCCAAGCAGCGCACCGTGAATCTTTGGATGTAGCGTTTTCACGCGCCCATCCATAATTTCTGGAAAGCCGGTGACGCTAGACACATCGCTAACGCTTAAACCCGCGTCGCGTAATGCTTGCGCGGTGCCGCCCGTGGAAATTAACGCGACGCCCAGCGCCGCGAGGCCGCGCGCAAGCTCAATAAGGCCGGTTTTATCCGATACGCTGAGCAGCGCGCGGGTCGGTGGATGCAGTTCATTCATAGCGCGAAACCATGCAAAATTCGAGCTGCGGAGTGTCGCTTAAAACTGTTAATCGTCGTTAAAACTATTCAAAGCCATCCGCGAATAATTGATCACCGCGCAATAAATAAACTGCGCCAGCAAATGTTGGGGCGCTTGCGCGGAATGCACCGACATAGGCAAAGCGATTCATCGGCCCTGCAAACGCTACCGCGCTGCCAAAGCCTTCACCATTGACGCCATCTGGCGCTACTAGGCGTTGCGCTGCAATCCAGTTGCCCCTTTCGCCGCGCTTAAATACCTCAACCGAACCAGGGCCAGTGCACGGGTTTGCACCATTGGGTTCACAATAGGCACCTACTAGGGCTTCCGTACCGCTGATCGAGACTGCCGTGCCAAAAAGATTGCCAGTCGTCGCACCGCTCGAAAGCAATTTTGCGCTTTGGCTCCAACTGGAACCCATGCGGGTAAAAATATAGGCGCTACCGGTGTCATTGCCCACTAATTTATCGTCGCGTGAACCACCAGCGATTAAGGTATCGCCATCCACATCAACGGCCGCGCCTAATTCATCATCGCTGCCAGGATCACCGGCGACCAGGCGTGCCTGTTGTGTCCAGGTAGCGCCTGCGCCCGTATAGACATAGACCGCGCCTGCGGTGGTGAATGCGGCTTCGTTTTCTTTCGGTGCACCAATAACCAGTGTGTTGCCTGAAATGGCAACGGCATGGCCGAAGCGTCGCCCTAAAGTGCCGTCTAGCTGCGTGCCATAAATTGATGTGCGTAATGCCCAAGTTGAGCCGCCGATATTTTCGAACACATGCACAGCTCCCACGACCGCACCCTGTGGGTTTTGTGCTTTGACCTCGCCCACGTAGATGAAATTGCCTTCAGCAGCGATGGAATAGCCAAAATTGCCAGTGGCCGATGGAATGGGCGGTGCAAGAATGCCCGCTGCGGCATAGGGCGTTAGCAAGGAGGCTTGAGTGCGATAGGCATAAACTTTGCCTGAGTTTAGGAAGGGCGTATCGTCGCCAAATGCACCTACAGCGGCAAAACTGCCCACAATTTGCGGGCTAGCGATCGCGACGCTGGCACCAAATAAGTCGGCGCCGACCCCGCTGCTCAAGGATTGTCCAAACACAATGCTCCCCGACGCAGTTGGCGCGATTGCCTGTGCGGTGCCGTTGAGTGATCCTACCAAGCCAAGGCCAAGATCACCGGTGGCTATGGCATATCCCAAGAAGGTGTTGGCGGTAATCCCCACGGGTTGCGCACGTGTTCCAATCACATAAGGAGTGTCAGCGAGGCTGGCATCAAAGACCGCAAGTAGGGTCAAAGTCAGTAATAATTTACGCATTTTCAAAATTCCATTAAATCTAGTAGCGCTAGTGTAGCGGGTTACGCTGGATCGATTGCGTTTGCTGGCGAACATTTGTGCGTGGCAGTGTGCCAATGGTGCGATCCGGCGCGCTCCAACTGAGATTTTTAGCGCTAGTATCCTTAAATGGGCGCACCGGGCGGCACCAGCGGCAATGCACGCAGCTTTATTGATGTAGGGTCAGTCAGATAGCGCTGAACGTAGCTTGCGGCCTGCTGCGATTGCACATCCTTTGACTTAGCAAGCTGTTTCGCTAAGGTTTCCAGGCTTTCGCGCCATTGCGCTGCAACCGCTGCGTGCAGCTTGCCGCTATCGAGCGTCAACAGTGCGGCATCCAGCAACACCCAGTTTCGGGTTTGTGCTAGCAAAGTATTGTTATCCGATTCGAATCGCCCTTTCCGCACCAGCCAATAGTGTCCGAGGAAGGCGTCAAATACTTGGAGTGCTGACGGACTTTCGTCATTGCGGCTATGCTGATACGCCATGCGGTTTAGCCGTACCGGATCGAAGCTGAGCTGTGCGATCAAGGCTGTAGCAGCGCCAGCCGCCTGCAACGGGTCAAATACCGGATCCATGAGCGTGGCAAAGTCTTCCGGGCTGCGGCTGTATTCATTTGAGGGCGGGCTAAGCACGCGTAAAACTGAATCTGGAATTGCCAGATTGTCAACGCTCAGCAAAGCGACTGCGGCCTGCAAAGCGCTCTGCTGCTGTTCGGGCGATACCGGCATGGTATTGCTGTCGGTGTCGCGCACCAAACCGTAGCTGTAGTTGCTGCCGCCAAGTAAGCGAATAACCGCTTCTGCTTGATAACGATGCAGCAAATACAGGGGCACCAAGCGCCTTTCGGCTTCACCGAGCTGCCGATTCGGTGGTAGCGCGCCTGCCGCGAAGCGATCCAGTGCCACTTTGCGAATTGTCATCAGCTGTGCAAGTCCCGGCAAGGGCTCGCCTGGGACATCCCAAAGCAGGCCTGACTCATGCGCGCTCGTGCTGCTGCGGGCGTCTGGATCAGACGCATAGTGATAGCCCTTGGCCGCAATCCCTGCGCGTAATGCCGCAAGCGCAGCAGTTTCCGTGGCCGCCGGAAACTCGCCATAGGCGTGTGCTACGAGAAACTTATCCCATTCGCCTACGCCAACATTATAAGGAGCTAGCATCTGCGGCCGCCCTTGTGCGTCGAGGGTAATTTGTGGGTGCGGGTAGTCAAGCACTGAGCTATTGCCGGTGCGGCTCGCGGCGAAATTATGGGCGAAACCTAGGGCATGTCCAACTTCGTGTGCCGCCAATTGGCGCAGGCGCGCCAGCGCCATAGCTTTGGCCTGTTCAAGCAGCGCCGGGTCGGCATCTTTCCCATACGGGGCCAGCAGGCTTTCGGCGATCAATAAATCTTGGCGCACGCGCTGTGAGCCCAAATTGACGTAGCCTTTTAGGATTTCGCCATTGCGCGGATCAATCAAGCCACCGCCGTAAGACCAACCGCGCGTGGCGCGATGCGTCCAGGTTATGGTGTTGTAGCGGACATCGCTCATGCTCATGCCCGCGGGTGCTAGTTCGGCGCGAAACGCGTCAATGAAGCCTGCCGCCTCAAAGGCGGCTCGCCACCAGTTCGCGCCTTCGAGCAAAGCGCTGCGTATCGGTTCGGGCGTGCCTCGATCGAGATAAAACACGATCGGCTTGCGCACCGGGCTGCGTGTCGCTGCAGCGTCAGTTTTTTGTAAGTTAAAGCGCGGTTGCCAACGCACGTCTAAGTTTTCGGTAATCGCTTGGGCAAAATCAATGCGGCCAATGCTGTAGCCCCCTGAGGCCGGGTGATACGGGCGCGGTTTGAAATTCGAGTCGTGCAGACGCACAAAGCTCAAACGTTGTTTTACCGTCAGCAGCTGCGGGTCAGCAGCGACTTGCTTCACAAAAGCACCTTCGCCCGGCCCTTTGAAAGTCAACAATGCGGATAATTCGCAATTATCTGGAAAGCTGTGCGCTTGCTCCGGCAACACCGCACTGCGTGAGCCATCCAGCGCATAGCTGCCTTGTTCAGTTTGCTGCAAACGCGCGGCCACACTGCTCAAATCCATTAACAGCAGGCTGCTGATATCAACACGGTTGCTGCTGCCCTTGAGCAAGGGGCCGGTCCACAGCACGGCTTGTGCGAAAGCGTCTGTTGCCGCCTGTGCCTCGTCACGATCCGCTGAATCCGCGACAAAGTGCGTGTTGCGTTGAACCAACAATACTTGGTTTCCCGCACGGCGAAACTCTACCACCCGGGGCTCAGAGTTTTGCGCACGATCCAAACCCACATCGTTTGAGCCCAGAGCGTTTTCCAAAGTGGTGACTAACAGCAAATCCTGATTCCAGGCAGGCACATCAATCATCAGCGCGCCGGTCGTGGCGTCTGGGTGGATGTCGATAAAGTTTTTCTCTACAACTTGCGTCGCCCCTGTTTGGGCAGCAAGCGGCTGCGCACTGAAAGAGGCACAAAGTAATAACGCGAAAAGTATGGGACGCATTTTGATGCTCGAAGTTATGCCTGTGTTTGGAGCTTAGCGGATTTGCAGATAATTACCGTGCCCCGCCAAAAGCTGAAAACCTAGTACACAAAAGGGTGAGATTAGGCCAATGCCGATCTGGCAGTTTTAAATTAGCCTTTCCAATAAATTTCACGTTATAGTATTGCAATGAGACTTTGGTTCGACTTTCTGCAAAAGCGCAAAAACCGCTGGCCACGTAGCGTATTGGTCGGCGTCGCGTTGGCATTTTTAGCGGTACGGTTATGCAGCGTGGCGCATTTTTACACGCATAGTGCGCAGCTCGACAATTTAGCGGCGACGGGTAAGCATGAACTTACACAAAGCGCTTGTGAGCTGTGTATTGCGGCCCAGAAAGCGAACGAATCAGGGTCGGCACCGATTTCGCCGAATCATTTTCGTAGTCCGTGCTATCAAAGCTCTGCTGAGCCGGTTGCAGCGGGCTTTAGCAGTGGCGTTGCGCAACACTACGCCATTCGCGGGCCACCGAGTTTTGACACTTAAAGAAAGTTATTAACTGCCGATGCGCCGCCGCTACAGGTGCGGTGCCATGCAATTTCAGTGTTCAAAATTGGAGTCAAACGTGTCTAAATCACTTGCGGCAAGCATCGTGCTTGCCCTTTACGTGCCGCTGTGTGCGGCGGCGAAAAACCCTACTGAAGTCCCTGCCGCCGAACAAAAGTGGCAGGTTGTTAATTCGACGGCCGATATCCTTGCGCTCAAGCACGATATGGCGGCCATGCGCCAAGAATACGAAGCGCGCCTGCAGGCCCTCGAAGCGCGATTACACGCTGCAGAAGCGGCGGCAGTTCAGCCGCAAACGGATGCGAATTCCGTGGCTGCGGCCGTGCCGATGGTCAGCGAGCCTGCCTCTACGCCGGTGGCAAGCGCGAATGCTTTTAACCCGTCGATATCGCTGATTTTGTCCGGCACCTACACCGATACCTCGCGCGAACCTTCGGGCTATGCCATCACCGGCATTCGCACCGCGCCCGACGCTGAGCTGGGCCCAGGTGGTCGTGGGTTTTCATTGGCTGAGACCGAGCTTGATATTGCGGCAAATATTGACCCGTGGTTGCGCGGTGCGGCCAACATTTCACTGCGACCGGACGATTCAGTCGCGGTCGAAGAGGCCTATGTGCAAACCACCGCACTCGATCATGGCTTTACCGTCAAAGGTGGACGCTTCTTTTCGGGTGTTGGTTATTTGAATGAACAGCACGCCCATACTTGGGATTTTGTCGATAATCCACTGGCATACCAAGCATTTTTGGGCACGCAGTACGCCGACGATGGCGTGCAGGCACGTTGGCTAGCGCCGACCGACTTGTATTTAGAGCTGGGCGCGGAATTGGGTGCAGGCAAAAACTTTCCCGGCAATAGTCCCGGCCGTAATGGCGTCGGGATGCACTCGCTGTTTGCGCATACCGGCGGCGATATTGGGATAAGCAACAGTTGGCGTGCGGGTTTGTCGGTGTTGGATACTAAAGCTAATGGACAAATATTGACCACTTCAGTCGGGGATGTTGCGATTGCGCGTGAGTTTTCCGGCGATCATCGTGTGATGGTGGCGGATTTTATTTGGAAATGGGCGCCGAACGGCAACGGCACCCGCACCAATTTCAAATTGCAAGGCGAATATTTGCGTAATCACCGTGATGGCGTTTCCAGCGATCCATTAACACCTAACGCGCTCGGCCATGACTCCCGCAGCACCGAAAGCGGCTGGTATTTGCAGGGCATTTATCAGTTTGCCAAGACCTGGCGTTTTGGCTTACGCACCGAGCGCATTCACCCGGATCAAGACGAATTCGCGCGCGATTTTGCCGATACTCATGTGGACGGCTTTACGCCGCGTAAAACGACCGTGATGCTGGATTACAACCCGAGCGAATTTACCCGGCTGCGGCTGCAGCTCGCACGCGATCAAACTCAGGCAGGCGCGTCCGACAATGAAATCTCGCTGCAATATCAAATGAGTTTAGGCGCACATGGCGCACATAAATATTGAATTTTATCGAGTTATTGAACACCACAATTTAAGGAGTATCAAAATGTTTAGTTTAAGAATTGCGATGATCGGCCTAGCAGGACCGCTGCTTTTTGGTGCGCCACCCGCGCACGCCGCGCTGAAAGTATTCGCCTGTGAACCCGAATGGGCTGCGCTCGCGGTTGAGCTGGGCGGCCCGTTGGTGGATGTTTATGCGGCGACGACCGCGCTGCAAGATCCGCATCAAATTCAGGCCAAACCCAGTTTGATCGCACGCGTGCGCAATGCCGATTTGGTGATTTGCACGGGCGCTGAACTTGAAATTGGCTGGCTACCGCCGCTATTGCAGCAATCCGGCAATTCGAAAGTGCAGCCCGGGCAGCCGGGTAACTTCGCCGCCGCTGATTTTGTGCGCAAGCTCGACGTGCCGACGCAGCTGGATCGGGCGCAGGGCGATGTCCACGCGGCCGGCAATCCGCATATTCAAACCGACCCGCGCAATATCGCGGTGGTAGCCGTTGCTTTGGGTAAGCGCCTCCAGCAAATCGACGCCGTGCACGCGGGCGAATATGCCGCAAACCAGAGCAAGTTCGATACCGCGTGGAAAGCGGCGCTCGCGCGTTGGAGCCTGCAGGCTGCACCTCTCAAAGGCATGTCCGTGGTTTCTCAGCACAAGGCTTTTGTGTATCTGTATGACTGGCTGGGCTTAAAAGAAGTCGCGGTATTGGAGCCCAAGCCCGGCGTAGAACCGACCGCCTCGCACCTGCAAGAAGTGCTCGCCACGCTCAAAACGACGCCCGCACACATGGTGCTGTACGCCGCTTATCAGGACTCTCGGCCGTCAGACTGGCTGCAAAAAAATGCGCCAGCGGGAGCCATGCATGCGGTGATGCTGCCGTTTACTGTCGGCGGCAGCGATAAGGCACAAACGCTTTACACGCTTTTTGACGACACTCTCACGCGGCTATTAGCAGCGAGTGCAAAGCCATGAATTTCACCGCGCTCGATTCGGGCATATTAGGCCCGGCGTTGATCGCCGGGCTGTTGGTGTTGCTCACACATGTAGCCTTGGGCAAACAAGTGCTTGATCGCGGCATTGTTTTTATTGACTTGGCGATTGCTCAAATCGCTGGTCTAGGCGTTATTTTTGTGGATGCGCTGGGCCTGCCGGGTGGCGCGGTTGCGGTGCAAATATCGGCGGTAAGCGCGGCGTTATTAGGCGCATTGCTGCTTACGTGGACTGAGCGGCGTGCGCCCGAGCAGCAAGAGGCGCTGATCGGCGTGATGTTTATTCTTGCCGCCTGCGCTGGAATCCTGTTGCTGTCCGGAAATCCGCACGGTGGCGAGCATTTGAAAGACTTGCTCGTGGGTCAGATTTTGTGGGTCGATACCACGCAATTGCTTTGGCTGGCGGGAGTGACAGCCTTAATCCTTGCCGCACTTTGGCTGGGCATTGTCGAGCGCTTCGGTCGTTTTGGCTTTTATGCCACCTTTGCGATTGCAGTGACCGCTTCTGTGCAGTTGGTCGGCGTGTATCTGGTGTTTTCTAGCCTAATTATCCCGGCGTTAGCGACGCGCAAATTACAGGGTCGCAGGCAATTGATGGTGGCCTATCTGATCGGCGCAGTCGGCTACGCTCTGGGCTTAGGGCTTTCGGCGATATTCGATTTGCCATCGGGCGCTGTCATTGTGTGGACGTTAGCGGCGTGTGGGCTTGCGGCGGCGCTGTTAATCAAAGGCGCGCCGACGGCTGCTGAAGCAAGTTGACCAAAACGCGATGTTTTTAAGGCTCAGTCAACTGCCAAACTGTGCGACCGATTTGGGCGTTGCCTGCAGCGCTGGAACCGCCTCGAGGTTTAGAAATTCCAGTAGCTTTAAGGCTGCTGGAATTTTCGATTTGCCGCACCCTCAAGCGCAAAAATCGCCCGATCCAGCGCCGCATGCGCCCACTGCGTATAGGCTTTGGCGGAGGGATGCAGGCCATCGTCGGCGAGCAATTCTGGATCTTTAGCGCGGCTTAGTGGCGTAACGTCGATAAAATTCGCGCCCACAGCCAGCGTTTGCCTGCGGCTTTCGGCATTGAACAAGTCAATTTGAGCGGCGATTTTTTCCGCGCCGCGCGCATCATTTGCGGCAAACGGCGTTTGGCCCCAGTCGGGAATGCTCAGCACCAGCACACGCTGCGCTTTGCTATGCGGTGAATCGCCTGCGGCAAACGCAATGGTACGTTGCAGTAAAGTGGCAAATTCATCCGCGTAGTTTTCCACACTGCGAGCGCGATATTGATTGTTGACGCCGATTACCAAGCTAACCAGATCGTAGGGCGGGTGAACTTCATATGCGGCGTCAGCGTCATCGATTGCGGCGCTCAGCTCGTCGGTGCTCCAGCCTGTTTTTGCAATAATCTGTACCTGCCACTGCTGTTTTAGCGCTTGCTCAAGCAGGCGCGCCAGCTGCATCGGCCAAGAGCCTTGCGCCGCAACGGATTCACCGATGGTGTAGGAATCCCCCAGGCTAAGCAGGCGCATGCGTATTTTCCAGTCGCGCCAACTTAGGCCAAAGCGGCGTGCTTAGCGCCACGCAGCTCCCCAAGCTGATCGCTCGCCTGATCCGCCAGCACCGATTCCATCGCCGCCAACACCTTTTTAATCACCGGCGCTTCCGGCAGCAAGGTCATGCGGAAGTGGTTGCGATAGCGCACGTTGAAGCTAGAGCCCGGAACCACTAGGATATGTTCGCGTTCAAGCATGGTCATGGCAAACTGCTGGTCGTCAAAATCGCTAAACAGCGCAGTATTCACGCCAGGAAAGGCATACATCGCACCCATTGGCGTTGCAGTCGTTAAATAACGGCTGTGCGCGATGCCTTCAAGCAAAGCTTTGCGGCTTTCATACAGGCGGCCGCCCGGCTTGCAAAGCGGCGTGCAGGTGTCGATGCCATCTAACGCGGCGGGCACGGCCCACTGCCCGGCAACGTTGCTGCATAGCCGCAGCGCGGCAAGCACGTCCAGCGCTTTAATATAGTCGCGCGCAGGTTTTAATGCGCCGGAAAGGGTAAACCAGCCGACCCGGTAGCCGCACGCGCGATGTACTTTTGACAGCCCTGAAAAGGTAATCGCAAGCGTGTCGCGCACGAGCGGTGCCGCCGAATGAAACTTGGCGTCGTCAAAGAGCAAGTTTTCGTAGATTTCGTCGCTCATCAAGATCAAGCCGTGGCGCTCAGCAATTTGCGCCAACTGCTCGACCAGCGCTTTTGGATACACGGCCCCATTTGGGTTATTCGGGTTAATAATCACCAGCGCGCGCGTACGTTTGGTGATTAAAGCCTCCACCTGCGCTGGGTCTGGCAGGCCATTATTTTCTGGCAAGCAGTCGTAATAACGCGGAACACCGGAGTTCAAATGCACCGCTGCGCTCCACAATGGGTAGTCGGGCGCGGGTAATAGCACCTCATCACCGCGATTCAGCAGCGCGCGCAGGGTCAAATCAATCAGCTCACTGACGCCGTTGCCGATATAAACCTGATTCGGGCTAACCCGCATGCCGCGCGCTTCTAGGCTGCGCGCGACCGCTTCGCGGGCAGGCAAAATCCCCTGCTGATGCACGTAAGCTTCTGAATTATAAAGGTTTTTCGCGATGGCCTCGCGCATGTGCGCAGGCGTTGTGAAGCCGAATAGCGACGGATTGCCAATATTTAACTTGACGATCTTATGGCCGTGGGCCTCAAGCTCAAGCGCGCGCGCATTCAGCGGGCCGCGAATATCGTAGCGCACCTGATCGATGCGTTCACTCTGGGAAAAAGGTTGCAGCACGATTTAGCTTTTTGCTAGGACGAACATGGAGTCTAGCTGCGCTGAATCGAGTTATCGCACTTGCGGCTGAAAATATGAATGCGCGGTTTAAGCTGGGTTTGCCGTGGCGCGAATCAATACGACAGTAATGTTGTCATTGCCACCGCCATTCAATGCCGCCTGAATCAATGCATCAACGGCGTCCTGCGCACGGGTTTCGTCATTCAAAATATCGCAAATAGCGTCGTCTTCAACGTCACCGGTTAAACCATCGGTACACAGCAAAATTTGGGTGCCGGGCAATAATTGCCCGGTGGCGAATTCAACCTTCAATTCTTCCGCACTGACCGCGCCGAGCGCTTGGGTTACCAGATTTTTGTGTGGACTTACGCGCGCTTCTTCTGGGGTGATCAGATTACGCTCCACTAGTTCTTGGACGTAGGAATGATCTCGGCTAATTTGCTTCAGTACCGATTCGTCAACCCGATAAATGCGGCTATCGCCTACCCAGGCGATCTCAAAATTATTTTCTGGCCCGACTTTAATGGCCACAAACGTTGTACCCATGCGTTTGGACGGATCAGTCGCTTGGATGTGATCCAGCAGTTGCCGGTGCGCTAACTCGACCGCTTTAACCAGCGGCGTGCCACTTGCGACTTCTTCCACGACACGATCACGCGCCATTGTTGAGGCGACTTCCCCGGATTCTAAACCGCCCATGCCGTCCGCCACGATCCAGAGCGCATTTTCCGCCGATGCGTAAAAAGTGTCTTCGTTGTGGTTACGTCTAAGGCCAGTGTGTGTGCCTTGTCCAACTTCAATCTGCATATGCGGGGAAAGCACCGACTGGAAAGTAAGCTGATGGTATGCGCCATCGTGAACGCTTCGCAAGTCTTGAGTGCGTATTTTGTTGGGGCTTAAGGCAAACGGATGTTTTTCGAGGTCATAAATAGAACCGTTCGTCGATAGGCTTTCGATGAACCGCCTAAGATTCGTCATTGCGAACGTAGTGAAGCAATCTCGTCGTTTAAAGCTAGATTGCTTCGCTGCGCTCGCAAAGACGAGGTTCATGGAAATCTTTGATGACGTTTTCAGCGCCTTCACCCACACCAAACGCGCGCATTGCGAAACATGCGCAGCCACGGGCTAGCATCGCTTAAGCCGGGTGGTTTGTAGCTCATTTGTGCGGCGCGAAACACGCGTTCGGGGTGCGGCATCATCATCAGTACGCGACCATCAGCGGCGCTGAAACCTGCGGCACCGCCGGGCGAGCCGTTCGAGTTCCAGGGAAACGTTTCAGTCGCCTGATACGCGCCATCGACCATGCGCAAGCAGCTGGTGATCTCGCTTGCGCCAGTAAAATCAGCGCGGCCTTCGCCGTGACTTACCACGATGGGTGCAGTGCTGCCTTGCATGCCCTGCAGAAAAATAGAATCTGATTCCGCCACCTGCAGCAGCACCAAGCGCGCTTCGTATTGCTCGCTCACATTGCGCCGCAGCGCAGGCCAGTTTTGCGCGCCGGGAATCAAGGATTTCAAACCAGACAGCATCTGACAGCCGTTACAAACGCCCAAAGTAAAAGTGTTTGCGTCACTAAAAAAGCGCTGAAATTGCTCGGTCAACGCGTCGTTAAACAAGATCGATTTGGCCCAACCTTGCCCAGCACCCAGCACATCGCCAAAAGAAAAGCCGCCGCACGCGGCTAAGCCCGTGAACTCTTTTAGAGTGCACCTGCCGCTGGCCAAATCACTCATGTGCACATCAACGCAGTCGAACCCGGCTGCGCCAAATGCCGCCGCCATTTCAATCTGGCCGTTAACGCCCTGTTCGCGCAATACCGCGACTTTCGGGCGCGTTCCGCCAATTTGGAAGGCGCGGGCGATCACGGGTGCTGCGACATCATCGGCGGCATCAAAGCGCAAATGCATCGACAGCGGTAGCGCATCAGCATCGGTAGCGCGATCAAAGTCGGCTTCCGCGCAGCTTGGATTGTCGCGCTGGCGCTGCATCTCAAAACCAACTCGGTGCCACGCCTGCAAGAGTTCACCCAGCTCAAAACTGATCGAAGTTCCAACAATTGCCACATGCCGTTCTGGCGCTATCCTTGCGATTAAACGATGCGGCAGCGATTTGGGTAAGCAGCGCGGATCATGCACCTGCACCAATACGCCCAGCTCCTCATTAAATAGCTCCGCTATCGGATTAACAGCATCTTGTAATACGATATCCAAGCCCACGCGGCCCGCGAACGCCATTTCGCACAGCGCGGCCCACGCGCCGCCATCCGAACGATCGTGATACGCGCTAATAAAGCCGCGCGCGGCATTCAGCCAATCACACAGGGTGACTAGGTCTTCCGGGAATTCCAAATCCGGCACGGCACCCAACTCTGCACCGCTAACCTGCGCCAACATGCTCATGCCTAAACGCGCCGCACCCCGGCTGAGATCAATCAAATAGACATCGCCGCCATCGGGCAGCAGCTGTGGCGTTAAGTTGCCGCGCACATCCGCAAGCGGCGCAAACGCCGAGGCGATCAAACTCATCGGTGCCTGCGTTTCCTGTGTGACGCCATCCGCCTGCCAGCGCGCGCGCATCGACAGCGAATCTTTGCCAACCGGAATGCCGATGCGCAAACTAGCGCACAGCTCGCTTGCGGCCTTTACACCCGCAAAAAGCTCGGAATCGCTCTGTAAATCCCCGCACGCGGCCATCCAATTGGCCGACAGTTTGAGCGCCGATAGACTCAAGACCGGTGCCGCCAATACATTGGTAATTGCCTCGCCAATCGCCATGCGCGCACTCGCCGCAGCATTGACGACGGCAATTGGCGTGCGTTCGCCAAAGGCAAACGCCTCGCCGGTGTAGCCGCTGAAATCCGCCAGCGTCACCGCGCAATCCGCCACTGGCACCTGCCACGGGCCAACCAGCTGATCTTGATAGCTCAAACCGCCCACGCTGCGGTCGCCAATGTGGATCAAAAAGCTTTTTGCCGCTACCGTTGGATGGCGCAATACCGCCAGACAAACGAGGCGTAAATCTGGCGTAAAGTCCTGTGCAACCGGGTTTTGATTGGGGTTCAACACGCCCACACGCTGCATTTTTGGCGCATTGCCAAACAGCACGGACATCGGCAAATTGACCACCGATGTATTGGCAAGTGCGACATGCAAATGCCGCTCGACGGTTGTGTGACCGACCAGCGCCACTGGCGCACGTTCGCGCTCGCACAGCGCCAAAAAGCGCGCGACATCCCCAGGTTTGACGCCAATGACGTAGCGCTCCTGCGCCTCGTTACTCCAAATTTGCATGGGCGACATCGCCGGGTCGTCATTCGCAATTTTGCCCAAATCGATATTCCCGCCGACTTTTGAATCATTCAGTAGCTCTGGAATCGCGTTACTCAACCCGCCCGCACCGACATCGTGGATCGACACAATCGGGTTATCCGCGCCTAAGCCCATACAGCGCTCAATCACTTCTTGACAGCGCCGCTGCAGTTCAGCGTTATCACGCTGCACGCTGGCGAAATCCAGCGCCAAGGTCGAGCTGCCCGCCGCTACTGACGAAGCCGCACCGCCGCCCAAACCGATCAGCATCGCCGGTCCACCCAGTACAATCACCGCGTCACCGGGTGCTAGCGTGCCTTTTTCGACGTGCATGGCACGAACGCGCGCCAAGCCTCCGGCGATCATGATGGGTTTGTCGTAGGCGAAATAGCGCGCGCGCGTATCTGCCGAGTCGCATTCGCGAGACTGGTAATGCTCAAAAGTACGGAAATAGCCGGTCAAACACGGCCTGCCGAATTCGTTATTGTAGGCGGCTGCACCCAGCGGCGCTTCAGTCATTATTTGACCGGCGCGCGCCATATGGCCGGGCAGGGCGCGTGGTGTTTCCCAGGCTTCAACTAGATTAGCGATGCGCAAATGCGACGTTGTAAAGCCGACCATGCCCGCCTTCGGCTTGCCGCCGCGCCCGGTTGCGCCTTCATCGCGCAGTTCGCCGCCTGAGCCGGTGGCAGCGCCCGGAAACGGCGCGATCGCGCTCGGATGATTGTGCGTTTCAACTTTGATCGCGAACGGTTGCGGCTCAGGCGAAATCATATAGTCACCGTTTGCGTCCGCAAAAAGTGCCGCTGCCATTGGCCCGGCAAGCACGGCGGCGTTATCCGAATAGGCGCTCAACGTGCCCTCGGGGCTAACACCGTGCGTCAGGCGAATCATGGAAAACAGCGAACGCCGCTGCGGGGCACCTTCCAAAGTCCAGCTGGCGTTAAAAATTTTATGCCGACAGTGCTCGGAGTTTGCCTGCGCAAACATCATTAGCTCAGCATCGGTCGCCGCGCGCCCAAGTTCAATAAAACTTTTGCTTAAGTAGCTGATTTCATCCTCAGACAGCGCCAAGCCCAAACGCACGTTGGCACCCTGCAGGGCGGCGGGTGTAGATGCCACATACGCAATTGGACGCGCGGCTTCAGTGGCAAACAGCTGATCCAACTGTTCACCGCCCAGCAAACTCATGGTCAGCGGGTCGTGCAGTGCGCGCGCTAATTCATCACTTAAAGGCGGTAATTGCGCTGCGAAAAACAGCTCTTGCGCCCGCTCTACCCGCGCAATATCAATCCCGCACGAGCGCACAATGTCCGTTGCCTTGCTTGACCACGGCGAACGCAAGCCCAAACGCGGTGCCACAAATACCGAATGCGCGCTGCTGGCATCGGCCGAGTCGTCGTCGAGCAAAATTTGCGTCAGTTTCGCAACATCACTTTGCTGCCCGCCGCTTAACAAGAACACCTGTCGACTATCCAGCACCTGCACACCAAAGTCCGCCAAAATCGCGTTTAAGCGCGCCAGTCGAAACGCGCTGAGCGCATGCGGGCCGTTGATGCGAATGAAGTTTAATGATTTCATCAAAGCGGCCGGATTTTGTAAGCCCAGAAGTTTAGCCTAGGGGGCGTGGCCTACATTGCGTATGCTATTGCACTGGCTTAGGGGGAATTCACCTTAGCTCGACTGGAACTTGCTGTGGCGGGCGGTGCGCGTGCCATCGTCACGCGCAATGTGCGGGATTTTCAGCGTGCCGAACTGTTTTTCTCCCATATCCAGATTCTGACCCCTGAAAGCTTAAGGTAAATTCCACATCGCCTCCATTTCGACCCAACCGGCGCAAAATCATGACCGAAACCCTGCATTTAATCGACGGCTCAGGCTATCTATTCCGCGCCTATCACGGCCTGCCCAAGCTTTCTAACGCGCAAGGCGAGCCTACGGGCGCGCTTTTTGGGGTGGTGAATATGCTGCGGCGGCTGGTTTTAGAAGAAAAGCCAAAATTTGCCGCGTTTGTGTTTGATGCCTCGGGGCCAACTTTTCGCAATGAACTTTACAGCAAATACAAAGCGAACCGGCCACCGATGCCGGAGGAGTTGCGCCTGCAAATTAAGCCACTCCTGGATTTGGTCGCGGCTTTAGGCTATCCGGTGCTGTGCGAGCCGGGGGTTGAGGCGGACGATGTGATCGGTACGCTGACGGTGCAGGCGGTGGCGGCGGGAATGCGCGTGCAAATTTCCACTGGCGATAAAGATTTGACGCAGCTGGTGAATGATTCGGTGCTGTGGGTGAATACCATGAGCAACGAAAAGTTGGATAGCGATGGCGTAAAACGCAAGCACGGCGTGCGGCCGGATCAAATTATTGATTATCTGGCTTTGGTTGGCGATGCGGTGGATAACATCCCAGGTGTACCTAAATGCGGGCCAAAAACCGCCTCAAAGTGGCTAGAAGACTATCAAACCCTGGATAATTTGGTCGCGAACGCGGACAAAATTCCCGGCAAAATCGGCGAAAATCTGCGCGCTGCGATTCCGCAGTTGCCGCTTTGTCAAAGCTTGACGACGGTCAAATTGGACTGCGCGCTAGCGGTGGGGCCAACGGATTTGCGGCTTAAGGGCCAAGATCCTAGCCTGCTAGAGCCGCTGTATCGGCGCTACGGCTTCAATCAAGCGCTGCGGGAATTGGGCGGTGCGCTGGGCAGCGGTGTAGTGATTCCCAGCGTCAAAGCGCCAACAGAGGTGGAAAAACATTACGAGCTAATTGACACCGAAGCCGGATTGCAGATGTGGTTGGAGCGTTTGCGGCGCGCGCCAGAGTTTGCGTTCGACACCGAAACTACCGGCCTAAACCCGCTGGAGGCGAAAATCGTGGGCATTAGTTTCGCCACGCAGCCGGGCCTAGCCGCTTATTTACCGCTTAAGCATGTGCATGCCAGCGCGAAAGCATTGAGCGCAAAAACAGTCAAACCGGCAAAAGGCAAAAAGGCGGCTACTGAAGCGCCAGCAGATGATTTGTTTGCAAGCGCTGTGCCTGCCTCAGAACCCTCGATTCCACCGCCCACGCAGCTTGAGCTTAACCACGTCATGCAGGCCTTAAAGCCGATTCTGGAAGACGCAAAAATTGGCAAAATCGGCCACCACGGCAAATACGATATGCATATTTTGGCGCGTTACGGCATTACCGTGGCGGGCTACACGCATGACTCGATGTTAGCGTCCTATGTTTTGAACTCGACCGCGACCCAGCACAATATGGACGCGGTGGCGAAAAAGTATCTGGACTACACCACGATTAAATATGAAGACGTGGCTGGTAAAGGCGTCAAGCAAATTCCATTTGCCGAAGTGCCGCTAAGCCAAGCGTTAGCTTATGCGGCGGAAGATGCGGATATCACGTTGCGGCTAAAATTAGCGCTCGAACCGGCATTGGCGCAACACGCGCCGCTGGCGGAAATTTACGCGCAGATGGAAATACCGCTGGTGCCGGTGCTGACGGCGATGGAAGCGGCGGGAATTTTGCTCGATACCGACGAGCTCAAGCGCCAAAGTGCTGATTTGGGCTTGGCGATGGCGGCGCTGGAAGCCTCAGCGTTTGAAAGCGCCGGGCGCAGTTTTTCGATGGATTCGCCGAAGCAATTAGGCGTGCTGCTGTTTGAGGAATTGGGTCTACCGGCGAAACAAAAAACGCCTTCTGGTCAACCTTCCACCAGTGAAGATGCGCTTGAGGAATTGCTGGATTTACATCCGCTGCCGGGCATGATTTTGGCCTATCGCAGCTTGGCGAAACTGAAAGGCACCTACACCGATACGCTGCCCAACTTGGTCGATGCGAATGGCCGCGTCCACACGAGTTTTCATCAGGCGGTGGCGGCCACCGGGCGTTTGTCTAGCTCGAACCCAAATCTGCAAAATATCCCGATCCGCACCCCGGAAGGCCGCAAAATTCGCCGCGCTTTTATCGCGCCGCCGGGTTTTGTGTTGATGGCGGCGGATTACTCACAAATTGAGCTGCGCATCATGGCGCATTTATCTGATGATCCCGGCCTGCTCAGCGCATTCGCCAGCGGCGCGGATGTACACCGCGCGACTGCAAGCGAAATTTTCAACGTGCCGCTAGAAACGGTCGATAACAATCAGCGCCGCGCCGCAAAGGCGATCAATTTCGGCCTGATTTATGGCATGAGTGCGTTCGGACTTGCGCGCAATTTGGGCATCCCCCGCGATATTGCTAGAGATTACGTCGAGCGCTATTTCGTCCGCTATCCGGGCGTAAAGCGCTACATGGAAGCCACCCGCAAGCTCGCGCACGAGCAAGGCTTCGTCGAAACCACCTTTGGCCGCCGCCTGTATTTGCCCGAACTAGCTAGCCGCAACTACCAGCTAAGAATGGGGGCCGAGCGCCAAGCGATCAACGCGCCGATGCAGGGCACCGCCGCCGACATTATCAAGCGCGCAATGCTGGCGGTGCAGCCCTTTTTGGCTGGCTGCGAGAGTGAAATTCGCATGCTGCTGCAGGTGCACGATGAACTGGTGTTTGAAGTGCGCAGCGATTGCGTGGACAAATATAAGGCCGGAATCGTCGAACGCATGAGTGCGGCAGCGGAGTTAAAAGTACCGCTTTTGGTCGAGGTGGGTGTTGGGTTGAATTGGGATGAGGCGCATTGATGCGTTGAACGCAGAGTATTGGCTGACTTTTTTGCCGGCGTCGTTGGGCCTAGTCTAGCTATTGGCAAGTCCCGGGCACCAGAGCCGCAAGCGTATCTTCAAATCCAGCGCGCATGAATTCATCCCCAAGCATGGGTGCAAATTCGCTGGTGTTGCCATCAGCATCCATAGCGGATGCCGTAAGTGGCAGCAAGTTACCCAGATTACTCGTATCTAGTATCAGAGTTTGCTGTGCCTGCGCGGCACTGATCGTGGTGCTAGCAAGCAGCGCGTCGCTACCGCCCCCACATCCGGCACGATAAAAATTGACGGTGATCGGATAGCTGGCGCTCGTCGTGGCGGTATCCACCTTGTAGCTCAAACTGTTCGTGCCTGCGACAGGCAAGGTCAGCTCTGGGTAGTTTTGTAGACGGTTGCTGCCTTCATCGGCGTCGTTGATGTCATTGATATTGTTTGACGTAGCGCCGTTTGACACTAAATCTACCGCTAAACCCAAATTGCCTAGAAAGCGATTAAATCTCACCTGTAGTCCGGTGCATGTGTACACAGCGATGCCAGCACCTGCGCTATAGGCAATCAGATTGGCCTGTCCAGGTGCGTTACCGCCAACACTATAGGTGCATAACTCGACTGGATTGCTGGGGAAGCCTAAAAAAGTGATGCCGGGCTGCGGTGAGTTTGCGTAACCATTGCCTATTGCGCGTGTGCCGCTGACATCGGTGCCAATATAGTTGCCTTCAATGCGGGTGCCGCTAGCGCCAGTTCCGGCACTATTTGTGGCGAGCCTTATCGCGCCGAATTTATTGCCTGAGATGACGTTGCGCGCGTTCGGTTGATCACCGCCGATTAGGGAGTTTCTTAGCGGTTTGGTAAACCAGATTGCTGGCCCGGTGGGATTGAGATTTAGCAGGGCCGCCGTGCCCGCCCGATTGAGGCCTATTAAATTGCCCTGAATCACGACACCATTAAATTCTTGGGCAAATCCAGTAATTGCGCTGCCCTGACTGCCGGAAATTAAATTGCGCTGAGCGGGCAGTAGCCCGCCGATCTGGGGTGAGCCGTTATTGCCAAGAATATTGATGCCGATATTACCGAATTGGGCCGTGTCGCCCTGGACGTTAGTGCCCAGATAACAGCCTTCAACGCGGTGGGTTGTGCTGCCTGCAAGCAGAATTTGCGTTTCTTGGAAGCCGTGAATGACTAATCCACGGAAGACGCTTGCGACTGGTGATGGATAGCCCCGTAAATCGAGGCCGACAGTGCTTGAACTCAAGCCACCTTCAAGTTCAATTTTGAGCACACTATTTAGTCCGCCTTGCGCGGGTGTGAGTGTGTTGGGAATAGCACCCGGCTGTGTGTAACCATCAATGAGAACAGGAGCCGCAATTATGGGAAGTGCATTGGCAACAATGTTTATTCGCCAATGCTGCGTACTAGTTTGAAAGCCGGGATCGGATTGCGGGATATTGAAGGCGATGGTGTCTTCCACCGGTGTGGCATTCGCAGCCAACATCGCGCCACGTAGGCTGCAGGCGCCGCCAGTACAGTTTTCGCTGCTCAAATCGCTGGTGCTATTGACGGTGAAAGTTGCAGCAAAGCCCGCTGTGCTAAGGCCAAGTAATATCGACAGACTAACTAAATTGCGCATGGGATTCCAAAAGTAAGTTTTTAGGATGCGTTGCTTTTACGCGCGGCAATTGTTTAGTCGTAAATTCTGGGAACTTTCCGTCAGCGCTCGCTTAGTAATGATCGCAAATTTGGCATTACTGCGCCAAAAACGGACTATGCCGCAAAAGCTCCGCCTGATAAGCATCCCGCTGGAGGCGCTCCTCAGCTAGGTGGCGCGCAATACCGTCACGGAAACGCCGATCAACGATAAAGTGACTAGAATGCGTTTGCGTCGGTAAAAAACCGCGTGCAAGCTTGTGTTCGCCTTGGGCGCCGGGCTCGAAGGTAGCTAAATCGTGCTCAAGGCAGTATTCGATGCCCTGGTAATAGCAGCATTCAAAATGCAATCCGGGAATCTCTACGCCGGCACCCCAGTAGCGGCCGTACAGCGTGCTGCTTGAGCGAAAACACAGCGCCATCGCGATCATGGTATTGCTGCTATCAAAGGCTAAAACCGCCAACACTTGCAGTGGACTGTGCGCGGCAAAGTCAAGGAAAAACGCCTTCGTTAGCGCTGGGGTATTGCCTTTGCTATCAAAGGTCAACTGATACAGCGCGTGGATTTGCGCCCAGAGTTCCGCGTTCAACTCAAGCCCGCTGCGACGCTCAATGCGCAGCCCAGCTTTTGCGACTTTGGCACGCTCTTGCAGAATGTTTTTACGTTTCTTTGCGCTCATCGCGCCGATAAAATCACTGAAAGTCTGCCATTTTCTTGGTGCAGGTGGATTGCGCCAATGAAATTGAATATCCGTGCGCGCCAGCCACCCTGCGTCGCGAAACAGTGCGACGTCCTCAACCTCCAGGAAATTGACATGCGCACTGGACAGGCTCAGCTCCGTGCAGCTTTGCTGCATCGCCAAGATCAGCGCGCGTTTAGCCATGCTATCGCGCGCCAACAAGCGCGGGCCGGTTACCGGTGAATAGGGCACCGCGCACAGCAGTTTTGGATAGTAGTCCAAGCCGTTCTGAGCATAGGCATTTGCCCAGGCCCAATCAAAAATGAATTCGCCGTGCGAGTTCTGTTTTAAATAGCTAGGGCAGGCTGCGCTTAGATTGCCCTGCGTGTCATAAAGCGCCAAATGCAGTGCCTGCCAACCATAGCTTTCGCGAATCGTGCCGGAGTTCTCAAGCGCGTCTAAAAAAGCATAGCTGACGAAAGGGTTTTCGTTACCATTGAGTAGTGAATTCCAATCGGAGGCACCAATATCCTTGATTGCGTGGTGATATTTTAGGAGGTATTCGGTCAATGTAAGCGCCTGATTGTTTTGCATGATGTATGAGGTGAGGCGTGAATTGGATGCGAAAAATTCAGCGGCCGCTTTGCGGAAATGACGCGCTCAGTTCAAAGCCCCTTTGAAGAAACTTCGTTTCTGCTTCGCAATTCATCCCGCTACGCGGGATTGCTACGCTAACTCGTCAACACCGCGCCACCATCCATTTCCCAAACCAAATAGAGCTCGTCGTTCCAATCGTAATGCGGGTGCGCCTGGCGTTGCCAATGGGTTTCCTGCACACGCAGCACAATGCCGCTGGCGGTTTGGACGTGATACACCGAAACATCGCCTTTGTAGGCCATTTCAGTGACTTTGCCGCGCACCCAATTGCCCGCGTTGTCCGGCAAATGCTCCAGCACATCGAGTTTTTCCGGACGAATCGCAATGCTGACGGGTGTGCCTTCAGGCAGCGGCCCAGCGTGCGTCATCACGATTGGGCGCTCGAAACCGGCGCTGGTAATTTCCACGCGATCAGCCTCTTGGCGCAACACGCGGCCTTCGATGATATTGACCGAGCCAATAAATTCCGCCACGAACCGGTTCGCCGGGAATTCGTACAAATTCGCGGGCGTGTTGATTTGCGCAATGCGCCCGGCTTCCATTACTGCCACCCGGGTTGACATCGTCATCGCTTCTTCTTGATCGTGGGTGACGGTGATAAACGTGGTAGCGATTTGATCTTGAATATTCATCAGCTCAAACTGCGTGTGCTCGCGCAGACGCTTATCCAGCGCGCCTAAAGGTTCATCGAGCAGCAGTAACTTGGGCTGCTTTGCCAGCGCGCGCGCCAGTGCGACGCGTTGGCGCTGGCCGCCGGAAAGTTGATCGGGCTTGCGTGCGCCGAAGCTTTCCATTTTGACTAGCGCCAGCATTTGCCGCACGCGTTCATCAATCGCGGCACGCTTCATCCGGTCTTGCTGCAGGCCAAAAGCAATGTTTTGCGCCACCGTCATATGCGGAAACAGCGCATAGCTTTGGAACATCATATTGACCGGACGCTCATACGGCGGCGTATCGGTGACGTCCACGCCATCAATCAAAATTTTGCCGGCGCTAGGCTGTTCTAAACCCGCCAAAATGCGCAGCAAGGTGGACTTGCCACAGCCGGAACCGCCCAATAAGCTAAAAAACTCGCCTTGGTAAATATCAACGGAAACATCATCGACCGCATAGACATTGCCAAAGGTTTTCGTGACGTGCTGCACGCGCACAAAGGGTTTGGCATTCACGTCTTGCCAAGGCGGCAGCTTATTTAAGATGGGTGCCGCACTATTCATCCCCGCACTATTCATCAGCGCCTACTTGCCGCTTTTAATGCGCGTCCATGCACGATTGCGCGCCCGGCGATCTGCCGCTTGTGGCACCACATCGTCCACCATTTTCGCTAGCGTAGCGGGCGGTGGATACATGCCGGGGTCGTTGCGAATCGCCGCATTCAATAGCGGTATCGAGTCTTTATTACCGTTGGGATAGCGGATTTGATTGCTAATACCGGCGATCACATCCGGCTGCAGTAAGAAGTTAATGAACGCATACGCCTCAGCGACGTGCGCCGCATCTTTCGGAATGGCCATCACGTCGACATTACGAATCGCCCCTTCACGCGGAATCATGAAGCGAATTTCCTGACCATTTTTGGCCTCGGCGGCCCGGTCGCGCGCTTGCAAAACATCGCCGGAATAGCCCAGCGCGATACAAATGTCGCCGTTAGCAAGATCGTCAATGTAGCGGCTGGAGTGGAAATAGCGAATGTTCGGGCGAATGCTGGCAAATACGCCCGCCACCGCATCCAAATCCGCTTTGGCACCGCTTTTCGCAGGTTTGCCCAGATAGATAAACGCTGCACCCAGCGCCTCGGTGTCGTCATCCAGAATCGCGATGCCGCAAGACTTTAGCTTTGCGCTGATTGCCGGATCAAACAAGAGCGCCCAGGTATCTAGGGGTGCGTTGCTCCCTAGGGCTGCCTGTACTTTCTTGACGTTGATGCCGATCCCGGTTGGCCCCCACATATAGGGCAGCACGTAGGCGTTGCCGGGGTCAAAATCGCTCAAACTCGCCAGCAAAACCGGATCTAAGCTTTTGAAGTTGCTCAATTTGCTGCGGTCAAGCTTTTGATAAATCCCGGCTTTAATTTGCTGCGCTGCAAAAGGCCGCGCGGAGGGGAAAATCACGTCATAGCCACTTTTGCCGGCCAATAATTTGGCTTCAAGCACTTCATTATTATCGTAAACGTCGTAAATGACTTTAATGCCGGATTCTTTGGTGAAGCGCTTGAGTGCATCTTCGGTGACGTAATCAGACCAGTTGTAAACGTTGACGACCCTTTCAGCAGCGGCAAATTGCGATCCAAAAACAAAACTAAGTGCGAGTACGGTACGAAAAATTTGGCAAAACATGAATTTCGCTCCTTAAAGTTTGGATGGCTGGGTCGCTGGAAGGCTACAGGCAGCGCGCTCATTGCCTAGCGCATCATCGCCGATTACCTCGCATTCGTCATCTAAGTCGTTACAATCTAGTCCTAGTTTTTAAATGATTTATGGAACTATGGCCTGGCGTACATTCGCGGTTTTTCTCTTAGCGCTTAACTTAGCCGCTTTCACATTTGCTTGGCTCAACCCACAAGCAGCGTCGCTTGCACCTAGCGCCACCGAACCCAATATAACGACGCTGGTACTTTTAAGTGAGCGGGATGCCGAACAAATGCGCGCAGCGTCCCGGGCGGCTAGCATGACGCCGAGCAATGATGCGCCCCAGACCGCACCCCAGGCCGTTAGCAGCGTGGCAAGCCAAACGCCGCCGCTCAATCCAATCTCAAGTCCACCCGCTAGCGTGCCGCCTGCGATTAATGACGCGCAATATTGTGAGCGCATAGGCCCGCTTCGCGAGGCCGAAGCGGCGGCGTCTTTGCGCGCGCGTTTGGGTACGCTCAGTGCGGCGGCGGAAGTCAAAGAGGTGGAAGAAATGCAGGTTCGTGGCTACTGGGTTTATTTGCCGCCCTCGGCGGACCGGGAAGCAGCGCTTGCCTTGGCGCGCCAGTTGGCCGCAGGCGGTGTGCGTGATTATTATGTGGTGACGGCGGGTGACAATGAAAATACGATTTCGCTGGGTATGTTTCAAGATCGCGTCAATGCCGATAAACGCGTGCAGCAAATTGCGGCACTGGGTTTCAACCCCAAGCGCATTGAGCGCGGTGATCTGGAAAAACGCTACTGGGTGGAATATCGCGCCGCCACTGACAGCAAACGCGCAGTGGGCGCGCTGCGCGGTGTTGCGGAATTGACGCGTGAGACGATTTTTTGCAACGCGCTGTAAAGCTTAAATTTTTGAGCGCCAGCACAGATCGCAGTCAGTTGCGCCATGCTTGAAGTTATCCACTCACCCAGGCTAGAAGAGTTGGCCGATCAGCTGGCCGAGCAATTGTGCGCACAGCGCCGGCAGCAGCCTGAAAACATTCTGCAGCCTATCGTGGTCGTCGTGGGGCACTTAGGCATTGCGCGCTGGTTAGAGCGCCGCATTGCCACGCGCTTTGGCATTTTTGCGAACGTGCGCTTTTTGTTGACGAGCGAGTGGCTACAGGCCGAGATGGCGCGTTTTGGCGTGCTGGAAAAACACGAGGCGGCGCGCTTTTCAGTGAACGCCATGACCTGGGCGCTGTATGCGCTGTTGGCAGCGCCTGAGCGTTTTGGTTTGGTTGTCGATAAGCCTTTTTTAGAGCGTGAGCGTTTTCAGCTAGCCGCCAAGTTGGCGCGCCTATTTAGCGAATATTTGATTTATCGCCGTGAGTGGCTGCTGGATTTTGAACAGCAAGCGGCGCGCGCACCGCAGCGCTTCATTCAGCCCGGCACTCGGCTAGCCATTAAAGAATGGCAAGCCCGGCTTTGGTGCGCCATGAGTGCGCGGCTTGAAGGTGGGCATCGGGCGGCAAAGTTTCAGGCTTTACTCAACGTGATCAACAGCAACGCGCTCAACAATCAGGCAGACGAGGCGCCAATCTATATTTTCGGCCTTAATCATCTACCACCAGATGTGTTGACGCTAATGGAACGGTTTAGTAAAAGCACGCTGGTGCAGATTTATTTTCCCAACCCGTGCGTGGAGTATTGGGCCGATGTGGTGCGCGAACGCTTTTTGGCGCAGCGGCGCTTGAGCGGCGATTTGCTGCAGCCCGACCTGAACGGCCTGGGCGGATTCGATCATTTTGACGTGGGACACCCGCTGCTGGCGTCGCTTGGCGGCCACGGGCAGGCGTATTTTGCCGAACTCAGTCATGCGACTGCGGATTTCATCGAAGTCGGGGCTTCGCAAGACCAAGACCCGCCGACCCCTAGCCTGCTGGCGGCTTTGCAATACGGCATTACGTATTTGCAGCCCGATTTTACCCCCACAGGCGTGCATTTTGATTCAAGCATTCAGGTGTTTAGCGCGCTAAGCGTGGTCGATGAACTCAATCAAGTGAAGGCAATTTTATTCGCAGCGCTGCTTGGCGACCCGAATTTGCAGCTGGAAGAAATTGTGATTATGACGCCGAGCTTAAGCCGCTATGCGCCGCTGTTACCGGCGGTTTTTGGGGCCGAGCTGTGCGCATCGCCGCCGATTGCGCCCATTCAAACCAGAGCGCAAACCAGCGTGCGCGCAGGCGCTCGGGCGCAAAGCGCGTTGCGCTATTCGGTGTTGGATTTAACTGAAGTCAACGTAAGCCCGCTGCTGCACCAGCTTTTGCAATCCCCAGAGCTGCGGTGGGAGCCGGCTCAACTTTTGGCACTATTGGCCCTTGATGAGCTAGCGCCACATTTTAACCTGGATGCGAATGATCTAACCCTTGCGCCAGGGGTGCTGGAGCGGGCGCATATTGCCTTTGGCTTCAATGATGCGCATCGCCGTCAGTTGCTCGCCACGGCCGCAGCGGCCGGGACTGATACGCTGGCCTCCTTGCCCAGCGCCTCCCTGCATACTTGGGAAGCGGGCCTGGAGCGCCTGCTATTTGGCTATCTGCATGGCAATCAGGCCCTGTTTGAGCACGCCCTGTTCGATCAAACCGCCTCGGATGAAGCGCCCTTGGAGCAAGCAACGTCACCCGAGCGCCTTTGGTCGGTGCCGGATATTAATGTAGGCCATGCACCCATTTTGTCCGCGCTTCTGCAGCTGATTCGCGCCCTGCGGGTATTCAATTTTGGCGCCCAGCGCCGCCGCACTGTGCCGGAATGGACGCGTTGGCTGGAGCGCCAAATTTTCAGCTTCACCGGTGCCGCTGCCACGGATGCGCTGCGCGCGCTGTTTAC
>JAYUUS010000170.1:0-36028 GCA_043754435.1 Rhodanobacteraceae bacterium | reverse complement strand
GCACGCATTCCAGCGCCGCCAACGCCTGCGCGGTCAGTGGCACCACATGCCCTAAATCTTTTTTCCAGCCGCCTTTTGTTTTTTCGGCTGGCATATCCCACACCATCGATTCAAGACTGACTTCTGACCATTCAAGGCGCAAGGTTTCGCGCACCCGTTGGCCGCCGGTCGCAATCAAGAAGCGTAAAAAGTAGGATATTTCACCGTCAATTTGCCCACTGTGTAGCGCCGCCCAAACGGTGCGCAGCTCCGAGAATTCAAGCGATCTTTTGGCGGCTTTTTCCTTCACCCGCTTGAACTCTCCGCGCGCTGGATTGTGGCTGAGTCCAAACAGCGTGCCCTCGGTGCGCCGCGCTTGGCGATCATGTTCGCGGGCATACTGAAACGCGCCAGACAAATAGCTCGCAAGGCGATTGGCTTTCACCGGGTGCGCCTTTTTGAAGCTGTCGTAAAGGTCGGCTATATCGTCGGCAGTGATGGCGCTGGCTTTGGTATCTGCACCGAATACCGGCACCGCGTCACGCCCCAGTGCGCGGCGCACTTCCTTGGCGGATGCACGCCCCAATTCGTCAAGGCTGGTGCAATAAGCATCAACCAACGCACCAAAGCTACCTTTGCGCCGCTCAGCTTCGCGGGCTGCTTGAATCGCGTCCTGTTGGGCGCGTGCTTCGTTTTTTCGTTGAATAACCTGCTCGTGTGGGTCCAGCCCGGCCGTCACTTCTTTGCCCTTGGCAATCGCTAATTCACGGGCGCGCGCCAAACTAATAAACAGACTGCGCGAATCTTTAGTTTCGGCTGCGCACTTTGGCCCTGGCGAACCTAGCGTAATAGTGCGCATCGTGGTTCCTGATTTGTAGGCGTAGAACCATGATTTGTGCCCGGTAGGGAAAACCTGCACGCCTAAGCCCTCGCCGCGCCCGTCAAATTCCCGGTAGGGCGTCGCCAGTGGTTTAAGGCCATCAATCCAAAGCGGGGTGAATGCTTGGTGCTTGTCGCGACGACGAAAAGATTCCGATTCAGGCCGTTCGATTTTCCTGCGCGCCATGTGCTTTGACCTACTGAATACGTTTCCAAAGCATACCGTGAAGCATATGGCTTGACAAGCTCGCCAGCGTCTTTCTGAGTTGTCGTGATACCTACTGATAAACTTAAGCGTTCAAAATCAATAAGTTAAAACGCTCAGGATTTTTCGAGAATTGCTCAGATTTGTCAAAAATACAGATTCGTAATCAGTAGGTCGGAGGTTCGATTCCTCTCACCGGCACCACCTCAGAAATTAAAATAGCCATACCCGCCGGTATGCACCCCAAGTAATCAGCGTTTTTTGTTCGCAAATTCTATACTTGGTTTCCCGTGCCCATGATTTCCCGTGCCCAGGGATTCTCAAGCACCGCCGATTTCTAACCAACTCCACCGCCCCGAGTTTTTTCCTAAGTGGCTGTTGACGAAGGAGTTCAAATAACAATGATTGCCCAAACCCAGCTCACTACCCTGCAAAACCTCGCGACATTGGCGATGGCGAATCACAATTTTGAAGAAGCGCTACAGTATTTCGAGCAATTGTTGGTAGTTTGGCCTAATCCTGAGACGCATTTGTCCGCCGCCCACCTGTGTGTTCAGCTGCATCGTCTGGAAGCTGCCATGGCGCATATAGTCCGTGCCAAAACCATAACGCCAGAGCTGACTGAGGCGCACCAAGCGCATGGCGTCGTCTCTTTAATGCTAGGGCGCGCGCAAGACGCTGAAGCGTCATTTCGGCGCGTGATTGCCCTGCAGCCGTCGCACGCATTAGCCCATGATGGATTAGGCCATGCGCTCGCCGCCTCCGGTCAGTATGACGCCGCCTTGCCCTGCTTTCATCAAGCGACTGTTTTGCAACCCGATTTTGTCACTGCGTACTGCAACTGGGGGGATGCTTTGCTGGCGCTCAACCGCCATGCCGAAGCGCTCAGCAAATACCATCAGGCGCTTGCCCTGGCACCACAGCTGCCGCGCGTTTGGTTTCAACTTGGGGCGCTCTTTATGGATCAGGAGCGCTATCTTGATGCCCTTCCTTGGCTTGAACAAGTTTTGGAAGTTCAGCCGGAACTAGTTCCAGCGCGTGTCAATTTGGCGGTCTGTTTGCATGAGCTGGGGCGCTACACCGAGGAAAGAGAGGCGTATCGGCAGGCCATCGAAGCCGATCCTACCTGCATGGCGGCGCATTCAGGCTTGTTGATGGCCCTGACCGATGATCCAGACTGTACGCCGGAGGCCTATTTGCAGGATGCACGCCATTTCGGTCAGGCTGCGCTATCGCTGGCGCGCCCCTACACAGCTTGGCCGGCGCTACAGAACTGGCGGCCAGGGCAGCCGCTGCGGGTCGGGCTAGTCTCAGGGGATTTTCGGCTCCATCCTGTTGGCCACTTTATTGAGGGCGTTCTTGCCAATCTTGACCCAACAAAGATTGAACTATTTGCTTACCAAATTACCCCGCACGAAGATGCGCTGACGGCCAGACTAAAGCCCATTTTCAACACTTGGCGCTACCTCGGCATGCTGGAAGTCGACGATGTCTCAGCTGCAAACACCATCCACAATGATGGCATCCATATTTTGATCGACTTAGGTGGGCATACCCGTTTTAACCGGCTCTCCACTTTTGCTTGGAAACCCGCCCCACTTCAGGTGAGTTGGCTGGGTTACTTTGCCTCCACTGGCGTACCCGGCATGGATTATTTGCTGGCTGATCGAGTGTTGGTGCCGAATGCTGACCTGGCGCACTTCAGCGAAGCGATCGCTTATCTGCCAGACACTCGGCTGTGTTATTTCCCGCATCAAATTGCAAAAAATATGGCCGTGGCTAGCCTGCCCGCGCTGGAAAATGGCTACATCACCTTGGGTTGCTTTCAGAACCTACGTAAGCTCAATAACCGTGTGTTGGCGCTTTGGGGCCAAGTCATGCAAGCATTACCGTCGGCCCGACTGCTCATTATGAATAAGCAGCTGCAGACGGCTTCGACACGGCAGGCCTTCCTCCAGCGCGCCGCCGCCGCAGGTATTGCCGTAAGCCAAGTGACCATAGAAGGGGAATGCGACTATCGCAATTACCTGGAAGCCTATGCGGATGTCGATATGATTCTCGACACCTTGCCTTTTACCGGCTGCACGACCACTTGTGAGGCACTCTGGATGGGCGTTCCCACATTGACGCTGTGCGGCGACCGTCTGGTTGGACGCCAGGGCGTGAGCCTTCTGCGTTGTGTCGGGCTAGAGGACTGGATCGCTATTGATGCCCAAGACTTTCTGGCCAAGGCGATCAAGCATGCCAGCAATCTGAGTGATCTAGCCGCCTTGCGCACCAGCTTAAGGCAGAAAATGGCAACCTCAGCGCTCGTTGACTCAGCCCGCTTCGCCCGCCATCTGGAAAATACTCTGCACGAGCTTTGGGCTCAGAAGTATGGGCGGTTAGTACCCGTGATTCGCTGAGCTAACCGCCATCAATGCAAACCGCCCACGCCCAGACGCCGCCGTAATCAAACCCAAAACACGTGCCGATTCGGGGCTAACGTGCTCCCAGCGAAAACGCCAAGTCCAATTGTGTGTACCGACCGTGCCGGGGATATTCATGCGGTGTACGCTGCCTAAACCGAGCGCGTCTTGGAACTGGCACACGGCAATGTTCGCAACCGAATTGCAGCAGGCGCGAATCATCGCCCAGTGCGCATCTGCGGCGCTTGCGGCCAAATACGTGCCGGCATAGGCGCGCTCTTTTTCGGGCGCGTGCTGCCACCAGCCCTGCACCGTGTCATTGTCGTGCGTGCCGGTATAGGCGACAAAATTTCGGCCCCAATTGTGCGGTAAAAAATCGTCGGCGCCATCGGTGCCAAAGCCGAACTGCAGGATTTTCATGCCGGGAAAAGCCAGTGCATCGCGCAACTCGATCACGTCCGGCGTAATTAGGCCCAAATCTTCCGCGACAATGGGCAGTTTCCCTAACGAGGCGCTAATCGCATCAAAGAGGGCTTTGCCGGGGCCGCTAATCCAGCGGCCTTGTTCTGCGGTCGGGCAGCTGGCTGGAATTTCATAATAAGCCGCGAAACCGCGAAAGTGGTCAATGCGAAATACATCCGCTTGCTTGAGCGCGCGCCTTAAACGTGCGCTCCACCACTGGTAATTTTCTGCCGCCATGCGGTCCCAGCGATACAGCGGGTTGCCCCAGCGTTGCCCGGTCGGTGCCATCGCATCGGGCGGGCAGCCGGCCACGGCAATAGGTTGAAAGTGCGCATCCAAATCATATAAATCCGGCCGCGCCCAGCAATCGCTGCTGTGATGCGCGATGAAAATTGGCAAATCCCCCATCAAGGCAACGTCGTGCGCATTCGCATAAGCTTTGAGCGCCAAAAATTGGGTTTCGAAACACCACTGCACAAACTGCCAAAAGCGAATTTCCTCCGCCTGTTCAACGCGAACCTGCTGTAGCGCTAACGGGTCGCGGTCACGTAGTGCGGCGGGCCAGTGCCACCAAGCTTGTCCGGCATGCGCCACTTCGATCGCCATAAACAGGCTGTAATCGTCTAGCCAACTGTGTTGCGCCAAAATATAGTCATTCAATGCGGTCTGTTCCGACGCGCTCGCCGCTTGCGCAAAACCTGCAGCGGCGCGCCGCAACTGCGCTAATCGCCAGGGCACCACAACGTCAAATTCCACTGCATCTGGATTAAAGCCTGCCTCTGGCGGGTCACTCAGCGCTAGCCAATGGGCGCTGATCAGCGGCTCCAGGGCCACCATCAGCGGGCTGCCGGCAAACGCACTCACGCTTTGATACGGCGAATTGCCCGGCCCAATCGGATTGGTCGGCAGTAATTGCCAAAGTCTTTGCCCGGCGCTGTGCAGCCAATCGACAAATTGATATGCGCTCGGGCCAAAGTCGCCAATGCCATACGGGCCTGGAAGCGAGGTAATGTGTAAAAGCACGCCAGCACAGCGGTTTTGTAGGTCAATCATGGGCATCCTTGGATGGGACAAATTGAGGGGCATCCGTCCGCGCAAGCACCAATAAAGCACGCCCCGGGGCAAGGAACGCATGGGTATGGATATGGGCGTTCGGATCGGTGACAAAAGCAGCACTACTGTCAAACAGCAGCCGCCAAGTGCTGGTTCCAAGCGCAAAGCGGGTTGCGTGAGGCTCGGGATTAAACAAAATGCGAATACTCGGTTGTACTGCGTGCGCTTCAAACATTTCGGCCGCAAGCGCAAATTCCGTGGTGTCGTGCCAATCGTGCAGCGCCATATCGCGCCCATCCGGGGCGTGCCAAATCACGCGCGCGCGGTTGAGTTCTGTAGCGTTGGATGCAAACCAATCTGGGTAGTGCAGCAGCGGCATTGCAGCACGCAGCGCGATCAGATTTTGTACGAGCTGCAGGGTCTGGCGGTCAGCATTTTGCCAATCTAGCCAGGCAGTTGCATTGTCTTGGCAATAGGCATTGTTGTTGCCGCCTTGGCTGTTGCCGATTTCATCCCCGGTCAACAGCATCGGCGTGCCCTGCGCCAAAATCAGCGATGCCAAAAGCGCGTGGCGCACCTGGGTACGTGTGTTCTCAATGTTTGGCTCTGAACTTTGGCCTTCGATGCCGAAGTTTGCGCACAGCTCATCATGGCGGCCGTCGCGGTTTTGCTCGCCGTTGGCGTCATTGTGTTTATGCCTATAGCTCAGCACGTCACGCAGGGTAAAGCCATCATGCGCGGTGATGAAGTTCACGCTGGCGCTGGGGCGCTTACCCGCATGCTGAAAAAAATCACTGGAGCCAAAAAAACGCCGTGCGAACTCACCTCGGCTTAAGCCTTGCACCGGCACTGCATCGCCCAACCAATAGCGGCGCATGGCGTCGCGAAAGCGGTCATTCCATTCGATAAAACGCCCCGGAAAGCGGCCCAGTTGATAGCCCTGCGGGCCGCAGTCCCAAGGCTCGGCAATCAGGCGCAGGGTGCTTAACACCGGGTCTTGGCGCAACGCGGTAAAAAATGCGGCGTGGGTGTTAAAACCCGTATGGCCGCTGATGCCAGTATGATCACGCCCTAAAATAGCCGCTAAATCAAAACGAAAGCCGTCTACGCCCATCTCAAGCGTCCAATAGCGCAGGGAATCTAAAACCAGCTGAGTCACGCGTGGGTGCGCGATATTTAGAGTATTGCCACAGCCACTGAAATTCACACAGCGCGATAAATCATCGCTTTGCGCGCAGTAATAGCTGGCGTTATCGAGCCCGCGAAAACTGATGCTCGGGCCTAATTCATCGCCCTCGGCGCTGTGATTAAACACCACGTCTAACACCACTTCTAAGCCCGCCACATGCAGGGCGTCCGTCATTTGGCGAAACTCCAAATTCAGCGCACCCGGATCGTTCGTGCCATCCGCCCTACCCCAGCGCGGCTCCGGCGCAAAAAAGCCAATACTGTTATAGCCCCAGTAATTAGTTAAGCCTAAGCGCGCCAGATGCGCTTCGGAAATGCTGTAATGCACGGGCAATAGCGCCAGCGTGGTGACACCCAGCGCTTTGAAATGCGCAATGGCCGCCGGGTGCGCCAGGCCTGCATAGGTGCCGCGCAAATGTGCGGGAATGGTGGACAAATTTTTTGAGAAGCCTTTGACATGGACTTCATAAAGCACCACTTCGTGCGCGGCAAATTCGGGCGCGCGCGGCCGTTCTGCATGCGCCCCTGAGGGCGGCGCAACCCGCGCTTTGAGCGCAAGTGCTGCGTTATCGCGCGTATCAAAGGAGCGCGCGCCCTGTGGATGCCCGAGCGCATAGCCAAAGTGCGCGTCCGCCCAAGAAAAACGCCCGACAATTTCACGCGCATACGGGTCGAGTAAGAGTTTGTTCGGGTTGAAGCGGTGCCCGCGCTCCGGTGCGTAAGGGCCATGCGCGCGATAGCCATAGACCAAACCGGCGCTCAAACCGCTTAAAAACCCATGAAACACCGCATCATCTGGGCCGAATAGATCATAGCGTTTCAGCTCAATTTCGCCTGCCGCGTCAAAAATACAAAGCTCAATGCGTGTGGCGTGCTCGGAAAAGACGGCAAAATTGATCCCGCCATCAGCCAGATGTGCGCCAAAAGGTATTGATCGCCCTGGCTCAATCACAGCGGGCAAATTAAGCAGCATAGTTACTACGCCGCAGGCAGCAAAAAAAGTGTCGCCAGTGGCGGCACGGTCAAACTCACTGACTGCGCAAAACCGGGCACCGGGACACTTTCCGAGCGCAGAACCGCATCGCCATTACCGAGATTGCTGCCGCCGTAAAAGCTTGAATCGGTATTGAGCGCCTCGCGCCAAAGGGAAAAGCCTTCGGGAACCGGCAAGCGATACCCCAACCTCGGCACTGGGGTAAAATTACAGACCACAATGGCGACGCCGCCGCGCCCGTCAAAGCGCGCAAACGCATAAAGTGAGTTTTCCGCGTCATCTAAAACCAGCCATTGAAAGCCCGCCGCGTCGCAGTCCAACACATGCAAAGCTGGAGTCTGGCGATACAGGCGATTCAAATCCGCAATCAAACGCTGCACGCCCAAATGCGCAGGGTTTTCGAGCAAATGCCACGGCAGGCTCTGGGTATGGTTCCATTCGTTTACTTGCGCGAATTCCTGGCCCATAAACAGCAACTTTTTACCCGGATGACCCCACATAAAGCCGTAATACGCGCGCAAATTGGCAAATCGCTGCCACTCATCGCCAGGCATTTTGCCCAGCATCGAGCCTTTCCCATGCACGACTTCGTCATGCGAGATCGGCAACACATAATTCTCGCTAAAGGCATACACCAAGCCAAAGCTCATGCGATGGTGGTGCCAGCGCCGGTGCACAGGCTCATTCGCGATATAGCTCAGCGTGTCATGCATCCAGCCCATATTCCACTTGTAGTGAAAGCCTAAGCCCCCGGCATACGTGGGCGCAGACACCTTCGGAAACGAGGTCGACTCTTCTGCCAGCGTGATCGTGCCGGGCGCATGCGTGCCCAGCTGCTCGTTGAGCTTACGAAACAGCGCAATCGCTTCTAAATTTTCCCGCCCGCCATGAATGTTGGGAATCCATTCGCCCGCATTTCTGGAGTAATCCCGATACAGCATCGACGCCACCGCATCCACACGCAGGCCGTCCACACCAAAACGCTCGAGCCAATACAGCGCACTGGCACATAAAAAGTTCGCTACTTCGGTGCGGCCAAAGTTGTAAATCAGCGTATTCCAATCGCGATGAAAACCCTCGCGCGGATCGCTATATTCATACAGCGCTGTGCCGTCAAAATTCGCCAAACCGTGCGCATCGGCGGGAAAATGCGCGGGCACCCAGTCCAGAATAACCCCTAATCCGCAAGCGTGACAGGCGCTGACAAAGCGTACAAAGGCCTCCGGAGGCCCAAAACGCGCGCTCGGCGCAAATAGCCCCAGCGTTTGATAGCCCCACGAACCATCAAACGGAAATTCGGTGATCGGCATAAGCTCGATATGGCTAAAGCCCAGTGCCGCCACGTAGCTGGGCAAAGTTTTGGCCAATTCATCCCAACTCGGAAATTCACCCTGACCCGCTTTGCGCCACGAGGCTAAATGCACCTCATAAATTGCCATCGGCGCGCCACGTGCATTTGCTAGCGCACGCGCTGCCGGTAGCGGTACCAGCGGCGGCATCGGCGCTACGCGCGAGGCTGTACCCGGACGCAGCTCAGCGGCACGCGCATACGGATCGGCCTTGAGCGGCAATAGCTCCCCCTGTGCGCCCAGAATTTCAAATTTGTAGAGATCACCCAGTGCAACGTGCGGAATAAAAATCTCCCACACGCCCGCATCGTGACGTAAGCGCATCGGGTGGCGGCGGCCGTCCCAGCTGTTAAACGCACCGATGACACTAACCCGACGCGCATTCGGCGCCCAAACCGCAAAACGCACGCCGTCTACTGCATGCAATCGCCGCAGATGCGCGCCCAAAAACAAATACGGCCGCAGCATTTCACCGTTCCGCAAGGCCAGCAACTCGTGCGGCGCAATATCGCTCTCGAAAGCGTAGGCATCGGCCAAAACTACAGGCTCGTTTGCACCAAACTGCACCTTTAAGCGATAATCCACGCGCGCAGTAATCGCAAGCTTGGCTTCGAAAAACCCCTCCGAATGCCGCGTATTCAGATGCGCCAGCACGTCTCCAGTATCCGCCATAACCGCCGTAACCCGCACCGCCCCAGGCAACATTGCACGCAGCCACCAGTCCCCTGCCCTATCCTGATGCAGCCCTAAAACCGCAAACGGGTCTGCATGGCGCGCGCCAGCAAGTGCGGCAATGTCGGCATCAGGAAGCATTAAAGCTGCTTCCCGCATCAAAACTACTGACAACGTTTTGCACCGCACCGGGCTGCCAGACGCGCGCTACATATTCAGCAATGGTGCGATCCACGGAAAAATTGCCCATACCGGCAATATTGCGCAAAGCGCATTCAGCCCAAGCGGCTGGCTTTTCATACAGCGCATCAACGCGTGCCTGCGCGTCCAAATAATCTGCGAAATCCGCGAGCAGCAAGTATTGATCCCGATGCCGTAAATCGTGCATTAGCGCCTGATAGCGGCTCGGCTCGTCGGGCGAAAACGCGCCGCTAGCAATCGCGTTCAATACCTGCGCCAACTGCGGGTTATTTGCGCCAATCGCGGCTGGGTCATAGCCATCAAGCTTTAGTTTGCTAACCGCTTCACTGTGCAAGCCAAACCCAAAGACGTGTTGCGCACCAATGGCCTGCGCCATTTCAATCGTGGCGCCATCAAAAGTGCCGATCGTACACGCGCCATTGAGCGCCAGTTTCATATTGCCCGTGCCGGAGGCTTCGGTGCCAGCGGTTGAAATCTGCTCCGATAAATCAGCCGCAGGAATAATCAATTCGGCCAAACTAACGCCGTAATTCGGCATAAAAACCAGCTTTAATCGATCCCCGACGCGCGTATCATTGTTGACGACATCGCTAATATCATGCGCCAAGCGAATGATGAGCTTAGCCGTGTGATACGCCGACGCCGCCTTACCGGCAATAATCACCGTGCGTGGCACAAACCCCCTGCGTGCGGAAACGGGTGCAGCCACAATCGCTTGATAGCGCGCCACCACATGCAGCAAATTGAGCAATTGCCGCTTATATTCGTGGATGCGCTTGATCTGCACGTCAAACAAACTGTGCGGGTTGATGGTTAAGCCCAGATCGCGCTTGATGCGTGCCGCCAAATGCTGCTTGTTGGCAAGTTTTAGCGCCAAAAACTCCCGCCCTAAATCGGCATCGTCAGCATGCGGGGCTAATTGCGCAAGTTGAAACGTGTCTTTACGCCAAACCTCACCAATCGTGCGATCCAATACATTCGCCAAACCAGGATTACATTGCGCCAACCAACGTCTAGGCGTTACGCCATTGGTGACATTGTGAAAGCGCTGCGGGAAAAGGTGCGCAAAATCCGCAAAAATGGTTTGCGTCATTAACTGCGAATGCAGCGCGGCAACGCCATTGACTTTGTGCGAAGCGATAATCGCCAAACTCGCCATACGTACCCGGCGCTCTTGGCCGAGCGCGATATTACCTTCATCAATTAGCGATACCCGGGAAACCAAACCCGCATCGTTTGGCATACGAACCCGCACCGCCGCCAAAAAGCGCGCATTGATTTGATAGATCAGCTCCAAATGGCGCGGCAAAACCCGCTCAATCTGCGCTACCGGCCAGGTTTCCAGCGCTTCCGGCATCAGCGTGTGATTGGTGTAGGAAACCGCCTGCTGGGTAATTTGCCAGGCGTCGTCAAAACTCAAATGATGCACGTCAATCAGCAAACGCATTAACTCAACCGGCGATAAAGCCGGGTGCGTGTCGTTTAAATGGATCGCGTTGCGCAAACCGAGCTGCGCAATCACGCCGCCTTGGCGCAAATGCCGGGCGATAATATCTTGCACGCTAGCGCTGACCAGCAGCATTTCTTGGCGTAAGCGCAGCTCCCGCCCGGCGAGCGTGCTGTCGTCTGGATACAGCACCCAGTTCAGCGCGTCGACCTGCAAACGCTGCGCACCGGCGGCCGCCACGTCACCGCGACAAAGCGCTTTAAAATCAATGGTTTCACTGGCACTTGCGCGCCACTGGCGGAGTGTGGACACGCGTTCACTGTGGTGTGCGGGCACAATGAAATCAAACGCCGTCGCCAACACAAACTCAGCAGGCTGCCACATGCGATCTGACCCCGAACCCACCATTTCACCGCCAAAGCCCACGCTGTAGCGCAACTCTGGACGCTCTATTTCCCAGGCGTTGCCAAGCCGCATCCAATCATCCGGCACTTCGACTTGCTGACCGTGCTCAATGCGCTGCGCAAACATGCCGAACTGATAGCGCAAGCCATAGCCAAAAGCCGGCAAGCCAAGCTCGGCAAAGGAATCCAAAAAGCACGCCGCCAAACGCCCCAAGCCACCATTGCCAAGTGCTGCGTCCAGCTCGCCTTCAAGCACCTCGGACAGATCTAAACCTAGCTCCGCCAACAAACTGCGCAACTCTTGCGTAGCACCAAGAGCCGCGATCGCATTGCCCAGCGCACGCCCAAGTAGAAACTCCATCGACAAATAATGCACGCGCCGCATTTTGCCCGAGGCTACGGTTTCAATGTCATCGAGCTGGGTTTTGCTCCAGCGCTGCAGCAATAGCTCCCGACACAGGGCCGCAAGTGCGCGAAACGCCGCGTCACAGCGCGCCTCAGTCGTCGTCGTGTTTGCAGCGTTCGGAATTGGGGCGCCTGCTTTCGGCTGCTGCGCCATACGCGCGCTAAAAGCTTCGCGCAAGGACGCACTCGGCGGTAACTCATCTGCGGAAAAAGCGGTCATGCGGAGCCTTTTGTACTCTCTTGGTGGGCATTAGAGTTTGTCGGACTAGGAAAAATCAGCTAGCCCACCCAACCGCGCAAGCTTAGTCGCGCAAACCACTCTCATCGCTAAGACTGCATACGTATTCATCACACAAGCCGCAAAAGGTACTTCGCAAATACAAGGGCTGTTCCAACACTCCATCTGCGCCTTTGACTTTCACCGCGATACGCACTCAAACTCAAAGCTCGTCTTGCTACGAAAACCTGCTATGAGCCCAACTGAATCCATTTTTCCGCGTTTACCGACGCCGGAAATTCTCAACTCCTTCAATAAAAACACGTTGGCCGAAACGCTCGGCATCGAAATCACCGAGGTCGGCGCAAATTTCTTGCGTGGCCGCATGCCGGTTGATGCGCGCACACACCAACCTTTTGGCCTGCTGCATGGCGGCGCTTCAGTAGCGCTTGCGGAAACCTTGGGCTCGTGTGCCGGGCATTTGACACTCACCGATGAGCGTATGGTGGTGGGTTTAGAGATCAACGCCAATCATGTGCGGGCGGCAAAATCCGGCTATGTTTATGGCACCGCACGGCCGCTACACATCGGCGCACGCACTCAAGTCTGGGAAATTAAGATTGTAGATGAAACGGGCGCGCTGGTCTGTATCTCGCGTATTACGCTCGCAGTAATTCCCAAACCCATTAAGGATGCCGCAAAGGCTAGCCATGAATAACTTGTTGATGCCAGACGTGCTGCCAAGGCAGCACTTATTTGATCTAAGTGGAAAAACCGCACTTGTAACCGGGGCCAGCCGCGGCATTGGTGCAGCAATCGCGAAACTCTATGCGGCATACGGCGCGCACGTCATTGTCAGCAGCCGCAAACTTAATGTATGCGAGGAAATAGCCGCCGAGATTATTGCCGCTGGCGGTAAAGCCAGCGCGATGGCGGCGAATATTGGCGATCTAGCGGCGATGGATGCGTTATTCGCTGAGTTGGACGCGCAACACATTGAGCTGGATATTTTGGTCAACAACGCTGCCGCAAACCCGTATTTTGGCCCGATGTTGGACATGCCGATGGATGCGTTTAACAAAACCACCGATGTCAACATTCGCGGCTATTGGCGCATGATTCAACTTGCTGCGCAGCGCATGATTAAAAAGCAGGGCGATGCTCGCGGCAGTATTATTAATATTGCCAGCGTCAATGGCGTGCGCCCAGCACCGATGCAGGGCGTGTATTCGATGAGTAAAGCCGCCGTGATTTCCATGACCCAGGTCTGGGCGCGCGAGCTGGGCACCAGCGGCATTCGCGTCAACGCGATCTTACCCGGGCTGACCGAGACTAAATTTGCCTCAACACTCACGCAAAATCCGGCGATCCTGAAGCAAATTCTGCCGATTATTCCGATGCACCGCGTCGCCCAACCCGACGAAATTGCGCCGGTTGCGCTGTATTTGGCCAGCGCCGCTTCAAGTTACGTGACGGGTAGCTGTCATGCGGTTGACGGCGGCTTCTTAAGTTAGCGCAGTGGACGCATCGAAATCGGATCACATTCCAGCATGCATTGTACTCTTCAAGCATCTGCGACCTTGAAGCGTTGCCAAAACGGTTGAAAAAGCAGCAAAACACAAAGCGAGGTTCTTAATGAAATTGAAAGTCATCATTCATCCCGCAGAAGAGGGCGGTTTTTGGGCCCAAGTACCTGCAATTCAAGGTTGCGCCACACAAGGCGAGACTATCGAAGAATTGCTAACAAATTTGTATGAAGCAGTGGAAGGATGCCTTTCCGTAGACCTTGAACACATTGAAGTTTCTGAAAATGACAGGGTTCTTGAGATTGCGGTGTGAAATCAATTTCTGGAAAACAGCTTGCGCGTATTCTTGAAAGCCAGGGTTGGAGTTTGATTCGAGTCAATGGGAGCCACCATATTTACATGAAAGCTGGGGAAACAACCCGCATCTCTTTACCTATACATGGGAATGATGATTTGAAAATCGGTTTACTTAGGCATTTTATGAAAGTTGCTGGCATTGCTGAAAGTGAACTTTAAAATCCATGCCTAACTTGACGCTTGAGCGAAGGTTTCTAAGATGATTGACCAAACGGCGGAAACCCAAGATGGTGCTAGCAATAGCCCCGCCGTACCCAGTGAATTGCCAAGCCAGATTGGCCCATATCGCATTATTGAGTTGCTGGGAAAGGGCGGCATGGGCATGGTTTTGCTGGGCGAATCGGAGCTGCCCAAGCGTAAAGTGGCAATTAAGCTGATGCTTTCATCCCAGTTTGATACCGACGCGCTGAGCCGCTTTCGCCAAGAAATGGAGGTATTAGCGCGCCTTGAGCACCCCGGCATTGGTCGCTTGTATGAAGTCGGCACCCTCGTTATTGCGAGCACCGAACAGCCGTGGTACGCGATGGAATATGTTTCTGGCCTGCAGTTGGATGAGTATGTCAGGCGCAATAAGCTCGATGTCAAAGCGATTTTTCGCTTGGTGGCAAAAATCGCGCACGCGCTGCAATACGCGCATCAAAAAGGCGTAATCCATCGCGACATTAAGCCCGCGAACATCATTGTCGATGCGCAAATGCAGCCAAAAATCCTCGATTTTGGCATCGCGCGCTTGAATGAGCCTGATGCTTCCGGCGTGCGCACGCGCTTTGGCCAAATCATCGGCACGCTGGCGTATATGAGCCCAGAACAGCTTGCCTCCAGCACAAATGCCGATGTTCGTTCGGATGTCTATGCGCTGGGCGTGGTGCTTTATGAGCTATTGACGGGCGAGCTGCCCTTAAAAATTAGCACCACCAGCCTTTTGGATGCTATTAAAGAACTGGCTGAGGGCAAGCGCGTTAGCCTCAGTACGCTGCGCCCGAATTTGCGCGGCGAGGTCGAGTTAATCGTCGATACCGCATCAAATCGCGAATTGAGTCAGCGCTATGATTCTGCTGCCAGTTTCGCGGGTGATCTGGAAAGCTATCTCAGCAATCGTCCACTGCAGGCAAGACGCCCTAGCTTCGGCTATGTTTTTGGCAAATTTGTCCGGCGTAACCCGACTCTGGTTGCAGCGCTCGGCTTTGCATTGCTGGCGCTAATCGGGGCCACTATTTGGTCAATAGTGGCGGCGGAGCGCGCAAAACTGGCGCAGCAACAGGCGCAGACGGCAAAAATTCAAGCGGAGGCGCGTGCTGCTGAGGCGAATGCCGTGGTTAGCTTCCTAAGCGATGCGCTTGCTGGGGCTGCACCCGAGGCGACGATGGGCCGCGAGGTAAAACTTGTCGATGTGCTAGGTGATGCATCTAGGCAAACATTGCCCGCCGCACAAGCAAACGTTGAGGTCAAGATTCGCCAAACGCTGCTGGAAACCTACGTTGCACTTGGGCTATTTCCGCAGGCGCAAGCCGAGCTAGATCGGATGACGGTTTTATGTGACGGCCTTGAAACGAACGCAAATTGTAGGCTCATGACAATGCTGCAAGCGCGGCTACTGAGCTTGTCTGGCCGCCATGAGCTGGCATTGCCGATGGCAAGACAGGGTTTGGATCTTGCGCGCACGGAGTTCGGTGCCACGAGCAATGAAGCGATCGACACTCAGCTCGACTATGCGGAAATATTGAACAATCTAGGCGACAGCAAAGCCAGCCTAAAGGAATTTCAAGACGCATTGAAGCGCAGTGAAGGGCGCGCCGCATTGCCACCCAAGCTCGATTTAAAGATGCGAACGTTACTGTCTGACGCGTTGGCTGAAGAAGGCGATTTAACCGGTGCCGAAGCGGTCCTGAAAGTTGCGCTAACAAAGGTGATCGCAGCCCTAGGCAAAGACTACCCGACCGTATTGCTGGCGCGCAACTCATTGATTTCATTCAGTGTTGATCGTGGAGAGAATGCACAGGCAATCAAGGAGTACACCGAACTACTTGAAGATGCGACGCGGATCTTTGGGCCAGAACATCGGGTCACTATGACCATTCTGGGCAATTTGGCTGCTAGTCAGTACCAAAATAAAGAGCTCGACGCTGCAGAAGCAAATTTCAGCCGCCGCGCAGAAGTATTCGCTCGCAAATTTGCGAGCGACTGGAAAAGCATTCTCAACAATGCGATTAATCGCGCCGCTATCCAAAGCAATCGCAAAAAATTTGCGCAGGGCCTAAGCGATATCGACGGCGCTATTTCAGCCGCAGCTCAACACGACGCCTTTCCCGCAGAACTAGCCAACGCCTACAGTTGGCGTGGCTATTTTCTGTGGAAACTGGGTCGGCTTGTAGAAGCACACGAGCAGATGCAAACCTTAGTCAAGCGCTTTCAAACTCTGTACGGCGAAGACGACGTACAGCTTGCCCGCTATCGGCTGCGTCTGGGGCTAGTGATGATCGATCAGAAACAAATTGCTAAAGGTCAAACGTTTATCGCATTAGCACTGCCCAAACTTGTTCAAAGCTACGGCCCCGAACATCAAACCGTGCGTGATGCAAAAGCGGCGCTCCAAATTGCGCCGCCAAAAAATTAGCCCATAAAACCTAGCGTAGGCCGGTTTCAGCCCGCGCAATCACAACCCGCTGAATCTCGCTCGTACCTTCATAAATTTCGGTAATTTTTGCATCGCGGAAATAGCGTTCGACCGGCATTTCTTTGCTGTATCCCATGCCGCCGTGAATCTGCAGCGCTGCGTGGGTGATGAACATTGCCGCTTCTGATGCGGTCAATTTGGCAATCGAGGCTTCTTTTCCAAATTTCTCGTAGCCGTTCTGCTTCATCCATGCGGCGCGCAAGGTCAGCAGTTCCGCAGCGTCTAATTTGCACTTCATGTCGGCAATTTTCGCCTGAATCATCTGGAAACTACCAATCGCTTGCCCAAAAGACTTGCGATCTTTGCTGTAGGCAACGGCCGCTTCATAAGCTGCACGTGCGATGCCGATCGCTTGGCTAGCAATGCCAATACGGCCCGCGTCCAGCACGCTCATGGCTATTTTGAAGCCCTCGCCTTCTTTGCCAAGCAAGGTGTCTGCGCCAGCAACGTAGTCGTTAAACTCCACTACGCACGTAGCCGATGCCCGAATACCCAGTTTTGGCTCGTGCTTACCCCGGCTAAATCCCGCGTGACGGGTGTCAATCAAGAACGCGCTAATGCCTTTTGCGCCTTTTTCCGGGTCGGTCATGACAAAGGCGACCAAACGCTCTGCCACGGGGCCGGAGGTAATCCAGCTTTTGCTGCCATTGATTTTATAGCTGCCATCCGCCTGTTTGACAGCACGCACGCGCATCGCCGAAGCGTCCGAACCCGACTGCGGCTCGGTCAAGGCGTAAGCACCAATTTCTTGGCCCGATGCGATGGGGACGACCCAGTCTTGCTTTTGTTGCTCGGTACCGTATTTCAAAATACCGTTGCAATATAGGGAGTTATTAACGCTGATAATGGTGCCGTGGCTGGCGTCGGCGGCGCTAATTTCGATCATCGCCAATACGTAGCTGATGGTGTCTAAGCCGGCACCGCCGTATTGGTGCGGCACTTCAATGCCCATTAGACCCAGCGCACCAGCGCGGCGAATCGTTGCTAAGGGAAATTCGCCGGATTCATCATGCGCCGCCGCTATCGGTGCAATTTCCTCGTTGGCAAACTTCCGTGCCACGTCTTGAATCATTAGTTGGTCGTCAGTAAAGCGAAAGTCCATGGCGCAAGTCCTTCAGTTGAGAATAAAAATTGATGCCGGAAAATACCAGCAATAAGGTGAAGGTATCGCGCCTGCGTTACTGCTGCAAACGAATTTTTCGCCCAATCAATCCGCAAACCGCCCCAAAGAACGTCCCATCTTTACCGGCGCAGCGGCGGCAATATCGGCATCAAACTGGATCGGCTTTTCGGTCAGCACAATCGCGGTCGAGCCCATATTAAAGCGTCCCATTTCAGCGCCTGCGATCAGGCTTGGGCCGTCATCAAACAGCGCGTCAACAATTTTTTGTGCATATGGCGGCGTGACGGTGCCGCCCCAAACCGTGTCAATGCTGGATACAAAAATTGCGCCGACCAGAACCAGGGCAACCAAGCCATGCTCAGTCTCAAAAATACAGACCAAACGCTCATTGCGCGCAAACAGGCGGGGAATAGACTCTGCCGTCCAGGTCGCGACACTAAACAGCCGCCCCGGCACATGCAACGTACGCAGTAACTTGCCGCTAATGGGCATGTGTAGGCGGTGGTAGTCACGCGGACTTAAATACACCGTAGCAAAACTGCCGTTTGCGAAGGTTTTTGCTAGCTCGCTATCGCCCAGCAGTTCAGCCGCGCTGTAGTCCATGCCTTTGGCCTGAACAATTCGGCCTTCGGTGACTGCGCCCGCTTGGCTAATCGCGCCGTCAGCGGGGCATAAAAGTAGGTCTGCCCCAGTAGCGATTGGGCGCGCGCCGGGCCTGAGCGCGCGGGTAAAAAATGCGTTAAAGCTCGGATACGCGGCTAAGTCCGGCTCCAAAGCATCGCTCATATCCACCCGATAACGCTTCACAATTTGGCGGATAAAGGTATTTTTCAGCCAACCCCATTCGCTGCGGGTCAAATAAAACATAATCCGGCTCAAAAACCGATGCGGCAACGCATACTGCAATGCCAGTGACAAATCACGCGCAATCATGGCTTGGCTCCTTGAGCGACGGGTGCTGAAAGTTCACTGGCTATAAAAGCCGGGATGTCGTTGCGTAACTGCGGCCAGTCAAACAGTGACTGCGCAACCGGACGCGCGATGGCCGCCAGTTGCCCGTTAGGGTTAATCAGAAAAATGGATGCTGTGTGAGCCATGGTGTAGTCCTGTGCGCCTGGGCCATTCGGCTCTTTCTCAAATACTGCACCCAAATTGGTGGCAAACGTGGTTAACGCCGGGATATCCGCAGTGGCGGCAATAAACGCCGGGTTGTAGTGCTTAACATAGCCATCTAGCGATTCCGGCGTATCGCGCTCTGGGTCAATCGAAACAAACACGACTTGCGCAGCAGCCGCTTGGTAACTGGGCAGCTTAAGAATGCCAAACACCGCGCTCAGCTCAGTTAAAGTTGTCGGGCAAATATCCGGGCACGTGGTGAAGCCAAAACTCAGCAGCGTCCAGTGGCCCTGCAATTGCGCCAGCGTGAACTCCGAGCCATCGCTGTTTTTCAAGCTAAATGGCGCGATTGTTTTTGCAGCGGGATACACTAATAAGCTTTTGTAGGCGTGCGGATCGACGCGGTTATCTGGCGTCATCGCTGCCTCAGTCGACGATGTTGGTCTTTTTCCAGGCAGCATTTGCGAACCTAGCCATAGGCCCAAACCCGCCGCAATCGCGACCAAAAAAATGATGAGAAAGACGTGTTTGTCGGCTAAGCCGACTTGGCTTAGGCCAGCGGGATATTTTTTCATCCCGCGAGCCTAGCCGATCAAACATGAAGCGTTGGCAAAACTGTGCGCTGTTTGTTTACGTCGTTTCGCTATTTTTTAAATCGGGTCGTGGAAATCATTTCAACGCCATTTTTGGTGAAGGCAAGCGTCGAACCAACCGATTCTATCTGCGCCATCATGGTTTTTTGAATAACCATCATCTGCTCATAGCCTTCCTGATCAGCAGCTGGCATAGACGCCTTAGCCTTTTCCATTGACGCCAAAGCCAAGTCAAGTAAAGCACTGCCGTAGGAAAACTCAAATGCCTCGCCATTTTTGGAACTTGGTGCCTTTTGTAACGCGCTCAGATCGCTCAGCCGGTTTTTGCCCACGCCCACGATCAGCATGGCCGAGTTCATCGCAGCATAGCCTTCGTTCGCACTTAAGCTGCCCGCAGGCACGCTTGCAAAAATCGCTGGATCGAGTTTTACCGGCTTGCCAGCTAATTCCGGCTTCGTATTCGCTAACTGAGTTACATAGCCCTGCACCATCCCCAACACCGCTTCCGGTTGATCGGTAAACAGCGCAAAGTTACCAGTGATACCGCGCGGTTCCGGCTTTTCGGCCGCGAAATCCATCGCAACATCATCAAGGCTTAGGCCAAAGCCTTTCACCATCGCCACCATACCCAACATTGGGTTCGCCAGACTTTCTTTGAGCTTGGCGGCACTTTCATTCCAGCTCAGCAAATCTGGGCAGGTATAAGGTTTTGCGATTACTTTTTCAGCCTGCACCCGCATGACGTTCATCGTTTTTAATGGGTCAGTCGAAAAAGCCATTTTAAAAGAGGAACCATTACCATAAGCTGGCATCGGCACGACAGTGCTGGTCAACTGAGTCGCAATTTCAGGCTCAACTTCTAGCACTACCTTTGCTGTCATTTCGGTGCCAGTCATGGTCGTGTAGCCCATTACCGCACGCGGCATGTGGCTAATAAAGCTCAACATTTCGCTTTTACACGCTGCCGTCGGCATCGGCATCGGCATTTTCTCATCATGCGAGGCCGCCCAAAGTGCAGCTTCCAACTTATTTGCCTTGCCCATGAACATATTAGCCAAAGGCGCAAACTCGACAAAACCGATCGCATAGCCGTTCAAACCATAGTTTTTTTGGATGACATCAAGCTTCGCGCTAGCGGCTTTAGCACTGCCCGGAATTGCTGGCGCAACCATCTGCAGCAAGTCGGGTTGCGCATTTAACGGCAGCACGCTTAACACCAATTGATCGCCTTCGATCACAATAATGGGCTGAACTTTTTCTGTGCCTAAGCGAAACATCTCACCGCCCCGCAGCGCACTGCGCGTGTAGCTAAAATCTGGATTGCGCTTTTTCACTGCCAGCTTCGCATTCGCCTTTTTGCTGAAATCAATAATTTTATTCAGCGTATTGGCAACCGTTAAACGGGCTTTAGCGGCGTCTGAAATCTCTACACGCATAACCGGCACTAAACCGACGCCATAAATCGCAAAGCGCGCCTGCGGCTTAAATCCAGCTTTCAATGCCGCTTCGTCGTTGGTGTAGATCTCACCGAGCTGGGCGAAAAGGCTCAACATTTGTTCGGCATCAGCGCGCTTTGCGGCGGCATCAGCCGTTTCCGGCTCGCCAGCATTAAGCCCTTTCAGAAACCCTTGTTTTGCCCCTGACTTAAACATCTCAATGATCTGGCCGCTATAGCGCTTCATACGCTCATTCGCAGCCGGCGGTATTGGCACCAGACTGGTCACTAAATACGGCGTATCCGAAGGCACGTAGTCAATCGGTGCGGCGGCGAACGCGGCAGGTAGTGCAAATAGTAAAGCAGCGGCAATCGCTAAGCGGCGCATGGGCAGTCCTTAATTAAATGTTAAAGGGGAGTGTAACTTTAGGAGCAGACAAAACTAAAGCTAACCCACACCCTAACTCTGTTACGCCTGCTTAAAGTCATATTATGGCGAATCAGCCCTGACTCAAGCGCATGCAAGGCAAATAGATACAAACCCGCTGTGCAGATGACGTTGCGGCAAAGTATTCCAACCATGCTGATGAATAGACAACATTCATACGCGGTCGTCATCTCGAAAAACGTCCGTATCCAGGCACGGTAACGTACCGCGCAGTGCTTTGGCACCTCTCAAGGGAACCAATTCAATGCGATCCGTGAATTGAATAACTTGCAATTTAATGCCACTTCCAGCTGCGTGACTCAACGTCGAACCGTCAGATTGATTTGATATTTTTGCGTTTCCGGGTTTTTTGCGTTTTATGTTTGCTCAGATTAATGTGTACGAGCGAAGCTCGAAGCGAAAAAAATTAACAAGAAAATACTTGGGGCCACTACGACTACGCCATGCCTTAGTAAGATAAATGCTTTTTCTAACTTATTTTGCCAAGTCCAAATAACGCTTCTGACCAACGCTTGACAGGCATAAATATTGGCGACAAATAACGCAAGAAAAATGGGATTAATTCCCCCTGACGGGGTCATAAATAAAAATGGCATGCTCAGTAGCGCAGCGCAAAGCGCGCCATAGCTCATACTCAAACCAATTACGAAAAAGAAAATTGGTTTTTTGCCCTGCCAAGCAAGCCCGAATCGTTTCCTAAGCCACAATGCGAAAGAAAACAGCGCACCGTAATACAGTGGCGCGAACCAGCCATGCCCGTAAAACCACAGCGAAGAAAACGCGCCAATGAGTCGGATCGCTAGATTTGGACTGCTGTCAAACATACATTTCCTTTATTCCAAAAATTCGATTCCCACAACCATTCCCGTTGAAATCTCGCCATCCAGCCCAACTTAAGCCACCACAATTTCCGGGATTCAACTATGTCTGACACCAATCCAATACGCCACGTTCGTCTTTTAATTCTAGGCTCCGGCCCCGCAGGCTACACCGCTGCCGTTTACGCGGCGCGTGCGAATTTGAAGCCGGTTTTGGTAACGGGTTCGATGCCCGGCGGGCAGTTAACCATCACCACGGAAGTGGAAAACTGGCCTGGGGACGCGCATGGTTTGACGGGGCCAGGGCTTATGGAGCGCATGCAGGCGCACGCCGAGCATTTCGGTACTGAGATTATTTATGACCATATCCATACTGCAAAATTGGATCAGCGGCCATTGCAGCTGATTGGCGACAACATTACCTTGACCTGCGACGCGCTGATTATTGCAACCGGCGCTTCGGCTAAATATCTCGGCATCGAGTCGGAAACCAAGTTTCAAGGCAAAGGTGTTTCTGCGTGTGCCACCTGTGACGGCTTTTTCTATAAAAACCAAAAGGTCGTGGTGATTGGCGGCGGCAATACGGCAGTTGAGGAAGCGCTTTATCTTGCTAATATTGCCAGTCACGTGACCGTAGTGCATCGGCGCGACAAATTCCGCAGCGAAAAGATCTTGCAGGATCGCTTATTTGCAAAGGCGAACGTCACCGTGCTTTGGAACCATGAAATCGATGAGATTTTGGGTGATTTCACCGGCGCGACCGGTGTGCGCGTCAAAAGTACCGAAACCGGTGCTACCCAAACAATTGACGCGCCGGGCGTATTCATCGCGATTGGGCACAGTCCAAATACCTCGCTTTTTACCGGGCAGCTGGAAATGAAAAACGGCTATTTGAAGGTAAAAACTGGCTTAGACGGCATGGCGACGCTGACCAGTGTGGAAGGCGTTTTTGCGGCCGGCGATGTGACCGACCAAGTGTATCGCCAAGCGATTACCTCCGCAGGAACGGGCTGCATGGCGGCGCTGGATGCGGATAAGTGGCTTGAGGCGAATACTCTGTAAACTGCCAGGATGCGCAAACACTTCAATACGGCTGGCCCCAATATCACCGAGCTGCATTACCAGATCGAGCCATTGGTACGTATTGATTTAGCATCTGTGCTCGATCTGATTGCGCAACAGCGGTATTTTGTACTGCATGCGCCTAGGCAAACCGGGAAGACCACCTGCTTGTTGGCGCTGCGCGACTTTTTGAATTCGCAAAGCGACTATGCAGCGCTGTATGTCAATATTGAAGGCGCGCAGGCCGCGCGTGGCGATGTCGCAGCAGGCGTGCGGGCAATGATTGCAGCAATAGGTTCGCAGGCGCGAAAATTGTTTGATTTGCACGAGTTTGACAGTGCGATCCCGGGTATTTTGGCGGCGCGCGGGCCACAGGCTGCGCTAACGGAAGTATTGGGGCGGCTCAGTGAAGCGCTCGCTAGGCCATTGGTGCTGTTTTTAGACGAAGTCGATGCCCTTGTCGGCGACACTTTAATTTCCCTGCTACGCCAAATTCGCGCAGGCTACACAGATCGCCCGAAAAACTTCCCACAAACGATCGTGTTGTGCGGCGTGCGCGATGTGCGCGATTACCGCATGAAGATGGCCGACGGTGAAGTCATTACTGGTGGTAGCGCATTTAACATCAAAGCTGAAAGCCTACGGCTAGGGGACTTTAGTCGCGCGGAAATGACAGCGCTGTATCAGCAACATACCGATGCCACCGGGCAATTGTTCAGTGCTGAAGCGCTTGAATTAGCTTGGCTCTCCACGCAGGGTCAGCCGTGGCTGGCAAATGCCCTAGCTGAGCAGGCGGTGTGGAAAACTAAAGCTAATCTTGACCGTACAATCACCATTGATTTGCCGCGTATGCGCACCGCGCGCGAGGCGCTTATAGTGCGCAATGACACGCATCTAGATCAGCTGTCCGACAAGTTGCGCGAGCCGCGCGTGCGCGCGGTGATCGAGCCGATGTTGATCGGTGCCGAGCTACAAGCCACCGATGCGGACTTACAGTATGTGCTGGATTTAGGCTTAGTGCGGCGTTCCTCGGCCAGTAAATCAATCGCGCCAGCCAATCAAATTTATGCCGAGGTATTGCCGCGCGTGTTGAACAACACCGTTCAGGTTAGTTTGCATGAAGACCGGATTTTGGCGAGCTGGCAAACCGCCGCTGGCCGCTTAAATCCACGGCAATTCCTGCTTAACTTCCTAGCTTTTTGGCGTGAACATGGCGAAGCTATGCTGAAATCGGTGCCGTATCACGAAGCCGCACCGCATTTAGTGTTGATGGCGTATCTGCAGCGCGTGGTCAACGGTGGCGGCAGAATTGAGCGCGAGTATGCCGCTGGCTCGGGGCGGTTAGACTTGTTGGTCGTCGTCGCCGAGCAGCAAATGGCGATTGAAGTCAAAGTTTGGCGCACGGGACGTAAAGACCCATTGATTGAAGGCTTGCAGCAAATGCAGCGCTATTTGCAGCGTTTGAACGTCGCGCAGGGCTATTTAGTGATTTTTGATCAACGCGCCGATGCCGCGATTTGGGACGAGCGCATGCATACCCGCGATGCGCAAACCGCTGATGGCAAGGCGGTGATGGTGCTGCGGGCGTGAAATAGGCTGGCGGGTGCCGACGGAACTACATGTATCAAACGTTCTTTTATATTAGAATTCCGCTTACCCTCCCCAAAGTCTATGTGTCGGACGTCCTGTGGCGCGTCGCAATTCTGCGCAGTCCACAATCTTAGGAGATACAATCATGAAAGCTAAAACTTTCGGGTTCGTGGCGTCCCTAATCGCCGCCTTAGCTCTGCTTAGCGCAAGTCAAACGGTTCACGCACAAGCGCAAACAGGCTTGGTCTGGGGTTCACAAGACCTTACCACTATGATCGATTACAAAATCGATCAAATCGCCATACCGTTTGGTTCGCAAAACATGGCGCCAAATCACCGTGTTGCGGTAGTTGAAACTAAAGTCAGCACATTGCTTGGTACACCGATGTCCGAGCCTGCGCTTCTTGATGAACTTGCTCGCCGTTGCAATGGCGACGCTATATGTTTGTCAAAAAATTGGGCGCGCACCGGCCGCACCTGGCCCGTGTTCAAGCTTGGTACGCCAGGCACCGTGCCGGTGTCACGCTTTTACATGCCAAAAATCAACAGTCACGTGTTTGTGGCGGCGAATGAAAAGCTAGGCGACGAATCAGCACTCATCGTGCTGCGCCGATTGTCGCAAGACTTTAGCGACGATGGTGAACAATTCGCGATCGTCGTGCCGCTTGCAGGCTATGCCTCGGGTGATCTGCCTTTGTCGCAAGCTTGTGGTGAAGAGTCTCAAACAGGCCTCACGGCTATGCTGCGCCTCTACAACAATGGCTTCTCAAAGCCTAGCATTCCGAGCAACATACCGATGGCAGTCCGTTTCAATGACGGCAACCATCTGTTCACCACTCGCACTGATGTAGAATTCGTGCGCAATCAGCGTACGGTCCCCGGTTGGGAAATATCCGCACTCGACACCACGACCAATCGCGGTGCTGGCGTGTGGTGCATTCCTGCAACCTTGTCAAAATTCGTGCAAACGACGGTGATAAGTACTGCAGACATGACCCTCACAGCGCAGACACACGATGCGTCGCGATTCGTTCTCAACGGACCCAGCATCAATCTGCTCCCAGGTACGCCAATGCAATACCGCGTACCCTTTATCGACGAAACCTTAACCGGCCTACTCGGTATAGACTCCAATCGTGGTATTTTCTCGGTCGCGCGTGCAAATGGTGGATTTGTAGAATTTGGTGGCCTTCAAAACGTCAGTCAAGTTTCTCAAGCCCTACCCAGAAGCGCAGGGTCTACGTTGGTAGTCAATCGTTCTGCTTTCACCGTCGCGTATGACTCCGCTCCCGACGATCCTCTCCGTGGCCACTTGGTTTACATTGCATCAGGCTTCCCGGATTTCAAAATCCAAGCCTATGATCCAAAGACCAACAGTTATGTGTGGGACTACACCATGCCCGCAGAATACTCAGCGTGGAACCGTGCAGTCGGGAAATTCGCCTTTGCTGGCAATTACCTGATCACGCACATGAATCGTCCGATCAACAACTGGGCAGATGGTGCCAACGGTGCACTGATCATTGTCAAACTCGGTGGCTCAGGTCCGCGCGATGTGCGCATTATCCCCATCAATGAAGCCGACGGAACACTCTCTACCAAGAGCGTGCCCACTGACTTTATCTACGATGGTGTGCGCCGTGTGGGCACTTGGAGCGACAGTCTCGGCCGCCGCTTGATTCATGTCGATTTCGCGACATGGCAAGTGACATACGAAAGTTTGCCATTCCAGCCACACGCACTACTCGCGCCTACAACGGGCGAATTGTATGTGACGGATGTGCGATTTGATGGTGGCTGGCCTGCCATTCGTGGGAATTTGATGAAACGTGTTTCGTCAACAAATCCATGGACAGTAGTTAGTCAGCTCGGGCTATCAGCTCACGATTTAGCGATTGTGAGCATTAGTGGATCACCGAGCATTATGGTTTTCAACAGTAATTGTGGAATGAATTGTGATCGAGTTGAACTATTCGACTTGAAAACAAACAGTCAACAGTTACTCCCTCGAGAACTGTTTGGGGCATTTAGCCTCAATAGCGGCGGCGATCTCAAAATAGTTGCACTCCGACAATAATTTTCATACAACAGTCACAAACAAGGATTGTGACGGAACCCGCGCAGGCAACAGCGCGGGTTTTTTATTTACGTAACTCAAACGCGGGTGTATGATTATAAATAATAGATTTATGAAATTATTTACACGTTCTTTTTTAATAATCGAACTTGGTGTCGCGGCATTTGCGCAGGCGCAGGTGCAAAATGTGTGCCCAAATATAGTACTATCGCGCTGCAATCAGAATGTGGAGTTTGACTGGAGCCATACACCGGCAGGCAGCTTGAATCCAGCGTCATGCGCGGTGGGGCAAGGTGGTAACAATTCAGTCGGCAGTACGTGCGCGAGCGTAGGGACGACTGTGACAGCGCCGGTGGAGCCGGGGACGTATGCATTTGGTGCGCGCACTACGGCAGATAGTCCTGTTTCATCAAACACTTGTACGGTGTCCTACGCACCCGGCATCAATTGTGCCAACCAATGCCGCGATGGCTTTGATAATGATGGCGACGGGCAGGTGGATGCTGCCGATACGTTATTCTAATTCCATTTCAAACAGACTATTATTTTGGCGGTCAATCCGTTGACATTTGATCGAAGATAAACACCCTTTGGCCGTGCCCCAACGGGGCACAATGTGATAGCCCAGGGCAACGCCCTGGGTTTGAATTGATCGAAAGCTGGAGCCCTGAAAGGGCGAAACGCATTGCTAAATCTTATGCAAATCAATGGCTTGATGGATATTTCGCCCTTTCAAGGCTTGCCAATTTTGTGCATTCAAGACCCAGGGCGCTGCCCTGGGCTATCACATTACGCCCCGTTGGGGCTAACAAAGCACTGGCAATCAATCGCCTCACAATTATCGCGCTTTTGAAATAGAATTGGAATCAGACAGTGACAGCGGGTGAGTCAGCCGATTGATATCGGATCGAAACAAAGAAGCGGCCGAATTTACTGCTCGGTCAACACTCGCAGCAGTTCCGCATCATCCGCTGACATTGCTTGCGCAAGCGCCGGTTGCTCCAAAAGCCGAGCTAAATCTTCGGGTACTGGAATCTTTGTGCCAATCAGTGGCTCGACGATGGAGTCAAACTTTGCCGGATGCGCTGTTGCTACGATTAGCCATTGACTTGCCGGTTGCAGCACTTGCAGTTGCTCAAACGCAGCAAAAGCACAGGCCGTATGCGGGCAGATGATATGGCCGTAGCGCGCAGGTGCTGTGCGCACTTGCTCGGCAATCTGCGCGTCCGAAACGCTAATTCCAGAAATATGGTCGAGTTTCGGAAACAGATGCTGTAAACGCTCGAAATTGCTGGGTGCGCCGACATCCATCGCATTCGCAAGCGTAGCGAGGCTAGCGACAGGCGTATACGCGCCAGTGTTAAGATAATCGGCTAATACGCGATTCGCATTGCTCGCCAAGCAAATCTGTGCGATTGGTGCGCCCATTGCGCGCGCCATAATCGCGCCTAAGCCATTGCCCAGATTGCCGCTGGGAATGATTAAATTGACAGGCGTGCCGTGCTCTGCCCGCCAGCGTAAACTGGCATCGACGTAATACGCCATTTGCGGCAGCAGCCGGCCTAAGCTAATCGAGTTCGCGGAAATCAGGCTGACTTGCTGGCGTAATTCAGGGTTGGAAAATGCGCGTTTGACCAGCGCTTGGCAGTCATCAAAGCTGCCCTGCACACGAAACGCGCTGACATTGTCGCCAAAGGCACCTAACTGATGCGCTTGGCGCGCGGAAACGCGGCCATCGGGATATAAAATGACGACGCGAAAGCCCGGCAGGCGATGAAAAGCGGCCGCCACAGCACCGCCGGTATCCCCGGAAGTGGCGACTAACACGACCGCATCGCGGTTCGCGCCGTCTTGGCTGCGCAAACGCACCAAACAGGCGGCCAAAAAGCGCGCGGCAAAGTCTTTAAACGCGGCAGTCGGGCCGTGAAACAGCTCTAACACCGAAGCGTTTTTTGCGCGCGCATCGGTGCCAACCAGCGGCACCTGCGGCATCGGTAAGTTAAGTGATTCTCGGCAAATTTGTGCCAGCTCAGGCGCTAGGCTTGAGCCTTTAAAAAAGGGCGCGAGCGCCAATGCTGCGGTTTCCGCCAAGCTAGCGGCAGGCGCATCAAAGTTAATTTTTGGCAAGCTGCGCGGCACATACAAACCGCCGTCCGCCGCCAAACCGGCATTCAGTGCGGCGTCTAAATTCAGGCCGGTGCGCGAAGGGTCGCGGGTGCTGTAGTAATCCATATCCATATGATTTATTTAAGCCTGTCTGGTCAGCGCGACGTAATTCTCAAGGCAGGCAAGCGCCGCACCGGAGGCCAAAATCTCACGCGCTTTCGCCACACCTGAACCCAAATTGCCGCATGCGCCAGCGATATAAAGCCCTGCCGCCGCGTTCAAAGTAACAATTTCGGTCGCGGCCGCCGCTTGCCCTGCACTGTGGCCGGCCAGCACATGCCGCACCAAGCGCAAACTTTCCCCGGCGTTGGCGACTTTCAACAGCGCCATCGGGTAAGCGTGCATGCCGAGCGCCTGTGGCTCAATGGTGAATTCGCGCAGCGTACCTTCGTTCAATTCGCAGGCAAAACTGGGGGCGGAAATCGACAGTTCATCCATGCCGTCCGCCGAATGCACCACCAGCGCGCGTTTTGAGCCGAGCATTCGGAGCACATCAGCCATCGGCCGCAGCCAGCGGCGGTCATACACGCCCACCACGTTGAAGCGCGCCGCAGCCGGGTTGGTCAGCGGCCCCAGTAAATTAAATACCGTGCGTATACCCAATTCGCGGCGGATTGGGCTGGCGTGCTTCATGGCCGCGTGATGCTGCGGCGCGAACATAAAGCCAAAATTGACTTCAGCAATGCAGCGCGCGATTTGATCCGGGCTTAAATCCAGTTTGGCACCTGCTGCTTCCAAAACATCGGCGCTGCCGGAATTACTCGAAACCGAGCGATTGCCGTGTTTTGCCACTTTTACGCCAGCCGCTGCGCAAACAAAACTTGCGGCAGTCGAGACATTAAAGCTGGAAACGCCGTCGCCGCCGGTGCCGACAATATCAAGCACTTCGCCCTCAATCGGCATTGGCACCGCTTCCGCTAGCTCACGCATGACGCTGGCGGCTGCGGCAATTTCGGTGGCGGTTTCGCCTTTCATGCGCAACGCCACCAAAAAAGCGGCGGTGCGCGCGGGCGTGCTGTCGCCGCGCATAATTTCGCCGACGGCGGCGCGCATGTCCTGCTCGCTTAAGTCTTGGCGATCGACTAATTTTTTGAGCGCCAGCGTAATCTGAAACGGCGCGTTCATGCGGCCTCCGCGATCACTACATCATCCTGCGTTTTGGGATTGGCCCGCAGAAAATTGCGCAATAGGTTTTTGCCTTCGCGGGTTAGGATCGACTCCGGGTGAAACTGCACGCCTTCAACGCTCAGCGTGCGGTGCCGCAAGCCCATAATTTCATCCACTTCCCCGGACTCGGTTTGCGTCCAAGCGGTCATTTCCAAGCAATCGGGGAGGCTCGCTTTTTCCACAATCAGCGAGTGATAGCGCGTGGCTTCAAACGGGTTGGGCAAGCCTTGGAACACGCCCTGATTATTGTGATGAATCATCGAAGTTTTGCCGTGCATCACTTTGCGCGCCCGAATCACGTTGCCGCCAAAGGCTTGGCCGATGCTTTGATGGCCTAAACACACGCCAAAAATAGGCACTTTGCCCGCCAATGCGTCAATCAGCGCAAGCGAAATACCGGCTTCATTTGGGGTACAAGGCCCAGGCGAAATCACTATTTGCGCAGGTTTTAGCGCCGCCACGTCTGCTACCGTGAGCGCGTCATTGCGATGCACAGTAACCTTTGCGCCTAGCTCGCTAAAATACTGCACTAAGTTGTAAGTAAAACTGTCGTAGTTATCGATCATTAAAAGCATGGTTGCGCCGTCAAAATGGGCTGGCGCGTGCAAAATCCGGCGCTAGCCGCTAAGTTAGCCTGTAAAGATAACGCATCACGCGCGTTTTAGAAAAACAAAGTGAGATAAATAGATGTCAACCGAGCAAAAAATCTCAACCGAGCAAACAAACAAGGCGTTTGCGTGGACGGGCCGCATTGACGCTGCCGAAGGCCCGCGCGCGTTACGCTGGCACCAGCGCGTGCACGGCGTACGGGGCGAAATCGCCACACCTGCAGTGGCCTTGCTGGGCTTTGCCTGTGATGCAGGTGTCGCGCGCAATCAGGGGCGTGTAGGTGCCGTGGCAGGCCCGGCTAGTTTGCGCTCGGCCTTGGCAAATATGGCTTGGCAACACGGCGACCGGCCGGTATTTGATGCAGGAGACGTGGTTTGCGCAGGCGATGAATTGGAGTCCGCGCAAAGCGCTTTTGGCAGTCAGCTGGCTGAGCTATTGGCTGAAGGCTTTCGCCCCATTGGGATTGGCGGTGGTCATGAAACGGCGTATGGCAGTTGGCTGGGGCTTGCGGCATTTGCAGCGAAGCAAAAACGCGTGCCGCGCATCGGGATTATCAATTTCGATGCGCATTTTGATTTGCGCACCGCCGAGCGCGCCAGTTCCGGCACGCCGTTCAAACAAATTAGCGACGACTGCACGCGGCGCGGCTGGCCGTTCCAGTATGCGTGTTTAGGCATTGCCGAAACCGCCAATACCGCCGCACTGTTCAATCAAGCCGGGCGTTTAGGCGTTTGGTGGGAAACCGACAGCGTGACGCAAAATGCCGATAACCCGGAACTGTTGGCAAAGCTGGAGCGTTTTATGCGCGGTGCAGATTGGCTTTATGTCAGCATTTGTTTAGACGTACTGCCGTCATCCGTGGCTCCTGGCGTTTCAGCACCCGCTGGATTTGGCATGCCGCTGCCGGTGCTAGAAGCGCTGCTGAAACACTTAAAGCAAAGCGGCAAAGTTCGCTATACCGACATCGTTGAGTTAAACCCAAAGTTTGATATCGATCAACGCACCGCCAAGGTGGCGGCGCGTTTGGTTTGGGTCATGGCGCGTTGATCGAGTTTGCGCATGACGCTTATGGATACTGGCAATTTTTATACGGCTATGCAGCGTAGCGTTGCCCCTCGTCATTGCGAGGAGCGAAGCGACGTGGCAATCCATTTTCCGACTTGCGGTAAGTATCAGAAGCAAATGGATTGCTTCACTACGTTCGCAATGATGAGGTTTTAACTAACAGGCCTCGCGCTGTTCCCACAGATAAGTCAGGCGATCTTTGGCGCGCAATTTTTCCTTTTTCGTGGTGGCGAGCGTGCGACCATCAACCGGGCGTAGTCCCAGTTTGGCGTCAATCACGACGCGATCTAACTGGCGGTGGCGGTTGATAAGGCGACGGGCTTCGGTGTTGCTTTCAATAAATGACTGAACGTCTTCCTGATTTTTGCTTTCAAACATTCCTGACTCCTTTGCTTGGCGACTTCGTGTTTAACAAAGCCGCCAAATTGACAGTCTAGCGGGTAGCGCATGTGTGTTTCAGCGCCGTTTGCCGTTACGACGTCGTCGTAATGCGGCACCGCCAAAGTACTCCGCAGCTTTTGTTAGCGCTATAAAATTAGCGTTAACTTGCATCTTTTTCTGATGCGCGTTGCCGCTGCACTAACAATTGCGGCAAATCTGTACTCAAACTCAGATTAATCTGAGTCCATTTGTGCGAATTGCAGGGCAGTTTTATGGCTCTTCAATATCCGATTGCACGCTATGCCTATCCACACCTGGCCGCAAGATTGCCGCCCACGCGAGAAACTGCTGCAGCAAAGCGTTACCGCCCTGAGCGATGCGGAATTACTGGCGCTGTTTATACGCACCGGCATTCGTGATTTGAGCGCGCTCGATTTAGCGCGTGAAATGCTGCAAAAGGCCGACAGTTTGCGCAGTTTGTTGGCGCTGGATTGGCCACATGCCAAAAAACTGCGCGGTATGGGCTTGGCGCGCTTTTGCGAATTACAGGGCGCGCTGGAATTAGGCCGGCGCTGTATGCAGCAAAATTTGCAGCGTGGTATCGAGTTGACCAGCGACGGCGCCGCGAGTGCGCTGATCCAAGCGACGCTGCAGGATCAAAAGGTTGAGGTGTTTGTATGCTTGAGCTTAGACAACCAACTACGCCTGATTGCGCTCGACGAAATTGCGCGCGGCACGCTCACCGAAATCGCGCTTAAACCACGAGCGGTGGTTGAAAAAGCGCTGGCCCGTAAAGCCAGCGGCGTGATCGTGGCGCACAACCATCCAAGCGGCAGCGACCAGCCCTCGCAAAGCGATATCCACTTCACCCGCAAACTAAAACAAGCGCTGGCAACAGTGGATATTGCCTTGCATGACCATATTTTGATTTGCGATGGGCCGCCTCGGTCGTTTAGTCGGATGGGGCTGATGGATTAGGAACTGACTCAAGCGGAGGGTGCGATCCAAAGTGATGTTTCAGACCCTAGCGTGACGCTGAAAGAAACCCGTTCGTGCTGAGCCCGTCGAAGCATGTAGCCGTAATATCCGTGATGCAAAGCCCTGAACAGCCTAGCACTGCGGCTGCGTCAGTATTTGTGCGGCTCTGCCCTTCGACAATCTCAGGGCGAACGGTTCTTTTAAGTTTGGTTCGAAAACCAATTCATACTTCAAACATCACTTTGGATCGCACTATGGCGGCAGGCTTGGCTTGCGGCAGGTTGCATCTTTGCTTCAATTGGTGTTTTGACAGCAAAATCAAACAACAAAAAATCATAATTTAAGAGCCGCAAGATGCTAATCCCAAAATTTTGGGCGCAGGTGAAAGCCGCAGCCACCGTACCGCAGACCGGTCGCTCGGGCGGTAATCGCGCCAAAAAGCCGCGTATGTTGCAGCGTTTTGGCTGGTCCGATCTCAGCCAAGACGCAGCCGAGCAGCATGCGAACGCGCGATTGGCGGCGGCCATCGAGCAGGCGCAGGTGCACGGCGTGCTCGAGCGAGGTGAAACGATGGGGCCGGGCGTTGCACCGCTTGAGCGCATCGCACCCTATGGACAAGACGGCATTCCCATTCGTGAGGAAATTATTGCGGAGCACCCGCACGCGACGCTGACGCGCAATCGCTACGGTGCCATTTGCCTGAATACTGCTAACGTGCTGTTTGCAGACGTGGACGTACCTCATTTTTCCGAGAGCACCACAATCACTTATTTAGTCCTGCTGCTGGCGATACCGCTGATCTACTACCAATACATTTGGCACACGCTGGCGCTGCTGCCGCTGCTGTTGATTTTGTATTTTTGGAATCAAACGCTAGCGCGAAAGCACATGGCAAACATCCGGCTGGAACTTTTAGACGCAATGCGCTGCGTCGCAAATCGCAATAACGAACTGCTGTTGCGCGTCTATGAAACGCCCAACGGCTATCGCGTTTTAGCGCTGCATGCGCTATTTGACCCGGCGGCGGAAGCGACGACAGCGCTGCTCACCGCGTTGAGCTGTGATCCGCATTATCGTCATATGTGTCTGATTCAGCAGTGTTTTCGCGCGCGCGTCAGCGCGAAACCCTGGCGTACGGCCATGACCAATCCGCGCGCGCCCCATCGCATCGCTGTGTGGCCGCTACCAGAGGAAAAAGTGGCGATGCGGCGCATTTGGGTGCAGGAATACGAGCGTGCAGCACAAGGTTTTGCTGCCTGCCGCTATCTGGAAACCTTAGGACGCGGCACGCCAAACGACGTCGCCATGGACGTTTGCACGCTGCACGACGCCCAATCAAACGCGAATTCTATGATGCCGCTGGCGTGAAGGTCTTAAAATTGTGGAGGGGTGCGATTAAAAGTGATTTTTGGAGTTGAGTTTTTTCGAACACAATCTAAGAACCGTTCGCCCTGAGCCCGTCGAAGGGCAGAGCCGCCCGAATACTGACGCAGCCGCAGTGCTTGGTGCATCACGAGGATTGCGGCTACATGCTTCGACGGGCTCAGCACGAACAGGTTTCTTTCAGGGGCACGCTACATATTCCAAAAAACATCAGTTTGAATCGCACCCATTGTGGAGTACTTTCGGCCGCATTTACGTCAAGCATGCGAAGATCACGCGACTCAACACCCGGATTATTCGCCATGCCTAAACGTTTTGGCACCTTCAAACCTGCGCTCGCAGGGCTTTTTGCAATCGTATTTTTTGGCAGCGCGAGCGCCACGCCGGTGGCCGCAGGCCCGCTCGACCCTGGCGCATTAGGCGATTTGCACTGGCGTTCCATTGGCCCCTATCGCGGCGGCTGGTCGACCACGATTGCGGGCGTGCCGAGGTTAGCCAACACTTTTTATTTTGGTGCTGCTGGTGGCGGTGTTTGGAAAACCACTGACGCCGGCCATAGCTGGCACAGTATTTTTGACCAACAGCCTGCGGCCAGCATCGGTGCGATTGCGGTTTCCAATAGTGCACCCGGCACACTCTATGTCGGCACCGGCCAGCCGCAAGCGCGCTATGACGTGGCGGCGGGCAATGGCGTGTATAAGTCGGTGGATGCCGGAAAAAGCTGGACGCATATTGGTTTGGCGGCCAGCAAACATATCGGCGCAATATTGATCGACCCTAAAAACGCGGACATTGCTTTGGTCGCAGCGCTCGGGCCGTATTTTGCCGCCAGCAAAGATCGCGGCGTGTATCGCACGGCAGACGGTGGCAAAACTTGGCAGCAAACGCTGTTTGTGGACGCCGACACTGGCGTGGTCGATTTAGCCGTTGACCCAACCGACAGCAACATCGTCTTTGCCGCCAGCTGGACGGCGCGCAACTATCCGTGGATGAGCTATTTCACCCCGGTTGCCGGCCCCGGAAGTGCGATCTATAAATCAGTTGACGGCGGCAAGTCTTTCACTAAGCTGAGTAACTTCCCATCTGCGGGTGCCGCGTCCGCTGACAATGGCTGGCTGGGCCGGATTGGTTTGGCCGTAACGCACACCGCAAAAGGCACGCGCGTGTATGCCGTGGTGGATCATCCAAAATCGGGTGGCCTGTATCGCTCAGACGATGCCGGTGCAAATTGGCAGGTGGTGCAGGCTGACCCGGGGCTTACCACGCGCTATTTTGCGCGCATCAGCACCTCGCTTAGCCATCCAGACACGGTCTATGTGATGGGGCGCTCGATGAAAGTGTCCACCAATGGCGGTAAAACCATGAGTTTTTTGCGCGGCTCGCCAGGCGGCGATGACTATCATCAGCTTTGGATTGACCCGAATAACCCGCAGATCATGGCGGCCGCCAGCGATCAGGGCAGCACCATTACTTTGGATGGCGGCCAAGGCTGGTCAAATTGGTACAACCAACCCACCGGCCAGATGTATCACTTAGCGGTGGACGACAGGTTTCCGTATTGGATTTACGCCGGCCAGCAGGATAATGGCTCGGTCGC
>JAYUUS010000169.1:0-11532 GCA_043754435.1 Rhodanobacteraceae bacterium | reverse complement strand
GCAAAAATACCGGCGATGCGTTGGGTCAACACGGTTTTGAGCAACGTCAAGCGCTCGTTGGACGGCACTTATCACGCGATAAAATTCAAAAAATACGCACAAAGGTATTTAAACGAGGCGGCATGGCGATTTAACAGGAGAACCGATTTGGCTAGGCTTGCAAGTAGGCTTATCTCGCATGCGGCTCAGTGTGCGCCAAACTCCGAAAAGTCGCTCCGTTTGACAAAAAATTGTGCTTACTGAGGATTAGCGCTAATCAGGATCGATGATGCGAAAACAATTTTAAGCGCTGAATCAATTTCGTCTTTCAGCAGCAACTTCATGTCGCGATTCGTTTCGTTAAAATACTCAACTTTTAGTTTTTCTAATTCAAGTAGACGTGTCGATCGAAAAGGGAAACCTAGCAACGAGTCACCGGCGACAATTTTATAATCCAAATTTGGCAGTGGTTTAATATGCTGCAAATCATCCTCATCGACAACTAACGAAAGCCAGAGCCTCAGTTTCGCAATTTCAACTGCACCCGAATCAATATCAACACCGTAAAGGCAGCTTTGGATGGCATGACGTTTGAAATGATAAGGGGTCCGTTCTGTCTTATCCTCAAAATAATGTGTTAGCGCTATACGCGCCCGCACAATCTCGGTCATCATACCGACGGGAAACGCTCCGGAACCTACTGCCGGATCGCAGACGGTGATTTCACGCAACAATTCGTCTATATCTGGTGCGTATTTTTTGATGCAAGCTGGTGGTGCAGGATAGCTATCGACTACTGTTCCGTTTGCTTTAGCTACTTCGTAATGTGCAAACTGATCGCTTTGGCGAATCAATATCTCTAAATCGGCGCGCGACACTGCTGATTTAAGTGAAGAGTCCAAATAGCTAATCAAGCTCTCCTGACACATATAATGAACAATTTCGCGGGGTGTATAAAACGCACCTAGACCTTTGCGGCGATTGTCTTCAATTAGGTTCTCGAACACCTTGCCCAACATTTCTGGGTCAATGGCAACTTCTTTTTCGAGCGGATCGGCTTCGTTAACGGTGAAATTGTAGCGATCAAATACATCCAAAATGCCGGTGCCCGTCTCACCTGCGGCGCTGATAGAACTGTTGGAAAACAGCGCGTTATCAAAATTGATATTGGTTTTCGCCCAGTCGTAGCCTGCAAGCGGCTCAAACAAACCGCCGTTTAAAAACGGAATGCGGCATTGGAATGGTTCACACCACGCTGCGTGCCCACGGTCGGTGGCTAGCGTGTCGTAGAAAAGTGGTTCCAGCACGTTGTTGAAGAAACACTTCTTTTCTCGGATCGCTTTGTCAATTAATTGCCGCATGAAATCGCGCGGGCCGTCACCCCAGCTGCCGCCGTGCGCAACGCCCAGCCAGCCTTTCTTTTGAATGAAATACAAAAATACAATTTGCCCAAGCAGCTTTTTCGTGAAATCTGCTGTGGCTACTTTTTTGGCTTGGAAGTCCAGCTTCAAGGTGCTGTTTTGCGCCACGATGTCATCAAGGGCGCGCTGCATAGACTCAAAAAGTGCCGCATATTGCTTAAAAAATTCTTTGGTCACCAACTCAACACTAAACGCGGCCTCAATCTGCCCCAACGTTGGTTTGCCAGTTGGGTTTTGCAGCAGCGGTACAAAGCGGCTTTGTGCGGTGTGGCATTGCTCAGCCGTGCCCACCAAATAGGAATAGCGTCGCGCGGGCGTTAGCCGTTCTTCGGTTTTGATCTTGTTAGTTTTTGGATCGCGCTTGTTGACATAGTCCATGCGTACAAAGGAAAAGCGCCAGGACTGTGCATCAGGCGCGACAAAAGCAACCAAGCCCGCTTCTTTGTAGGCGTTGTCCTCGCCACTGTCATTACGCTTGAGCTTATGCGCCACGAAATCACGCAATGCCGTGCGTGTGCGCTCTAATTTGAAGGACTCGGTTAGATGCACAACTAAAATATCCGCCAACTCACCCTCGTCAGAGGTGAAAGTGCCAAGCCGCTGGCAGCTTTTAACGTGCGGCTTAAATGCATCTGGCACCGTCATGGTTTGCGTGTTTGGCTTTTCAAAACCGTTGCAAAGTTCGGCGATAAAATCGTGAAAGCGTTTTTTGTCGAATGCGGCTTTGAAGGTTTCGCGAACCAGGCCTTGGGCGGTGGACTTGTCCATGCGGTTGCTGCCTTATTTTAGATTAGATAGGAAGACAAGATCAGTTCGCGCTCAGCCTGCGGTTGATTCTTGACCGGGGCCGTCGGGGCGAACAAATACTGACGCGCAACTTCTTTGCGCAAAATTGCAATCATCGCTAATGGGTCATCGGTTAAGTCGAACGCTTCTTTGACCTTGCGGACAGTAGCTTTGCCCACGCGGCCATCTGTGATGATTTGATGCATTTGTTCGGCAAATTTTCGGTCATCCGGGCTCAGCGCATCGGAATTGCGAAATGCTCTTGCGCGCAGCCGTTTGAGCAGAATGGCCTCATTGCCACTGCCGGTCGCGGTCAAGGGCAATATGGTTTCCAGATTTGGTGAGGTCGCGGTTTGAAAGCCATTTTTGTTTTTATCAAGCAGCGGGTAGAACTGGTCAGCCGGAATCGCACGACGCTTTTCACGTATTGTGGTTTCAAGTGTTTCGGCGGTCGTGAAAAAATCTAGCTCCTCGCTAAGCTCCTGATCTGCGTGCGCACGAAAGAACTTATCAAGGCGGTCTTGGCGGAAGTAGGTAATAACCGCAGGGCGATCAGGGCTTGGGGTAATCGCATCTGGGTGTTCGGCCGAACCCGGTTCTGGCGCATGGAAGCGCGTTGAACGCGCTTTACGCGGCAACGCCAGAATGCGCTGGAATAACTCTGGCTGCTTTTCTTTCACGTCTAAAATTTGGCGCAGATATTTCAACTCGCTACGCGCTTCCTCAGAGCCGCCCTCGGCCGATTCTTTGGAATTGATTCGGTCAAATAAATTGTGTGACGTAATTTGCTCGTCTCCGGTTAACAAGCGTGCGTCATTGCCAAGCAGTGTAATGAATGCCAGAATTTTCGACTTGGCTGATTCCGTAAGGGCAATTTCATCATTGCCCTCGTCAGTTGGGAAAAAGTTGTAAGTGAAGATTGACTTAAACTTTGTGCCAACTCGATTGACGCGCCCGACGCGCTGCATCATGCGGCTTGGGTTCCAGGGGATGTCGTCATTGATTACGGTGGCAGCGCGATGCAAGTTCACACCTTCGGCCAACACGTCGGTGGTGATCAAAATGCGGTAGGCGTCACTGGGCGATTGAAAATTGGCGTCAAAATTCGCGATGACTTCTCTGCGCTGTTCGGGGCTGGATGTGGAGCTGAAAAGCAAAGTTTTGGTATCGACTTCTTTTTTTATTCGCTCTGCCAAGTAGGCGGCGGTATCGGCAAATTCGGTAAATATGATGAGCTTGCCCTTCGCAAGGGTGCTACCGAGCTGGCTTTTGAACTCGGCCCATTTTGGGTCGCGCTGAACGGTGTTCCAGCGTCTTTGTATTTGATGCAACGATGCCAAATCGGTTGTTACATGTTCGCGAAAGACGCCGGTGAAAAGATCTGCGGAAAACTTTTCAGCCTTTTCCTGCGCTATTAACTTCTCTATCGCGTCGTCATCACCTTCTTCAAGGAATTCGAGCACTTTATGGCTATGTTTTTTACTGGTGTAGACGAAGCCATCATCGAGTGCGGCCAATACTAATTCATGCGATTTGATGAAGCGTGTGAGTGTTTCCCGAAAGGCGTGGAAACTACTTTCTAGCCGTTTTACCAGCAAAATTTTCATAAACGTGGCCAAGTTGCGTTGGCCCTGCACGGCTCGATCTTCAATTTGGCCGGTGTAATACAACGGATTGAGCGGCTGATAGCGCGCATAGTGAAAGTCGCTGCTGGTAATGCATTCCAAGGTTTCGGTGAAGACAGCACTTTCGGTTGCATTCAGCTGATACAAAAGCGGTACCGGGTCGCTGACTTTTGGAAACCAAATTTTTTGCTTTTTAAGGTCGTCACCATAAAATTCTTCGATTTCCCGCCGCGTACGACGCACCATCGTGTATTTGAGCACCCGTTCGCGCAACTCGTGCGCGTTTTGCTCAATGGCACGGCCATATTGTTCGGCATCGTCCAGGCGGTGAAAAGGCTTAAGACGATTGCGCAGCTTTTCGAAAAACGCCTCAAGATTTCGCAAACCCGGAATAGTGCTGTTGCGCGGCGGCTGAAAAAGCTTCAACTGGCTATAAATGTCGTCCAATGAATTGTTGTAGGGCGTGGCAGAAACCAGGATCACGCCCTTACCTTGGCAGATGCGTGTTAGGTATTCATAGCGTTGGGTGGCATCACCCTTGAACCGGTGCGACTCATCAATAAAAACATATTTATAAAAATCAACACCTTGCTCGATGATGCCCTCGAGCTTGCCGATGGAAACGCACTTATGCCCAGGAATGCAAAAATCGCGAAAAACCCGGGGCCATGAGCCTGGGCTGTTTTCATCCAGCAAACTTGGGGGTGCGATCACTAAACAGCGCCCGCCGAGTTGCAGCGCCAACAACGCGGAAATATAGGTTTTTCCAAGGCCAACAACGTCGGCAATGAATACGCCGCCGAAGGTTTTCAGCATTTGTTGGGCGGTAAAAACTGCATCTTCCTGATAGCCCAGCTTCTTAAAACTTTGCGGCAAATTTTCGGCGTTCAACTTGGAGCGATCCCCTAAGTAATCTCGAAAATACTCGGCGAGGAATTTCAAATACAGCTCAAACGGCGTAAAAAAGGCAAACGGTGAATCCTTTTCTATCGTGTCCAAAATAGTGTCGTGCACTTCTTTTACGTCAATGCCCTCCTGCCAAAGTTCGTTGAAGCGGTGCAGCGCATAGTCGTGTTCCTCGGGTTCGCGCAACAAAACATTGAATTCCAGATTGCCCTCCAAACCACTGTGCGAAAGGTTGCTTGAACCGGTAATGACCCAGCCGTGGTCAATGGTGTCTAAAGGCTGTGCGGGCGTCATTATGTAGACTTTCGCATGGATGTTCTGCGCCCGGAAAAGCTTCACTTCTAGCTTTCCAGACCGAATCCACTCTATAAATTTGTTGATGCCAAGCTCGGTGACCAGAGCGTCTTGTGCCGTCAACAGCTCTTTTTTAAGCATACTGCTGAAAATGGCTTTGCTCTCCGCCGTTGATGTGCCGTGTTCTAGGCTCAAATCACTCGTTGTGTTGGCAATCTGCATCAGCCCATGAATTACTTGCTCATTCTTAAGTCCAATTAGAATCCGAACTTTTTCAACTGACTCTAAAGCCGGGTATAACCGGTAAAAGCCACTGATAAAAAAATAACCGACTAGACAGTCAAAGTCGCGCGTGCGCGGCAACATTTGCTCTAGCCGCTTGCGCAGGGTGTTTTCCCCTTCATTTGTAAGGAATTTTTTTGGAATTGGGGGCTGATTATTGGGCATGGTCACTTAGAACGTCTCAGAGTCGTTGGTGTTCGGTCGGATATCTCAATTGTCGATGGTGCCAGAAACTGCAGCACTATTTTTACCCCTCACCCCCGCCCTCTCCCCGCACTATCTCTTTGTTTCAATTAGAATTTTGTGGCGTGGAGAGGGAGTTTTTGAGGCTATTCCGCTGAGTTTTCTTATTTGACGTAAACCTAAAGCGACCGAGTCCTGCCACCATCCACCGGTAAATTGACCCCAGTGATATAACTGGCCGCATCTGACGCTAAAAATGCTACGGCCGCAGCAATTTCTGCGCTACTGGCAAAGCGTCGCATCGGCACTTCGGCTTTTAATGCCGCTTCTACCGCTGCCAATTCACTGCCGGATTTTTTCATTCGGCCGCTGATAATTGCGTCCAAACGTGCCGTTTGAGTAAAGCCTGGAAGGACGTTATTGACGGTAATGCCATCGCCCGCCACTTCACCAGCCAGCGTTTTTGCCCAGGCTGCAACGGCAGCACGGATCGTGTTGGAAACGCCTAAATCTTTCAATGGCTCTTTGACTGAGGTCGAAATGACGCTGACAATCCGGCCAAATTGACGCGCGCGCATGCCGGGCAGCAACAGCGTCGCAATCGTATGCCCTGCTAATAAGTGCTGCTGAAATGCGCTTAAAAACTGCGCGCCGGTGGCACTGGCAATCGGCCCAGCGGGCGGGCCACCGGTATTATTGATAAAGATATCAATGAGCCCCCCACGCGCCAATTCGGCTTGGATAGCCGCGTCGAGTGCGATTAAATCCGACATATCAACGGCTATGCACGTGTGGGTAAGCGTCGAGTTTAGCGTGGGCAATGAATGCACGAGCGCATCTAGACTGCTTTGCGTGCGTGCCAGCGCGATCACTTCTATACCCGCTTGCGCCAAGGCATGTGCGCAGGCAGCACCGATGCCAGCGCTGGCCCCGCAGATCAGTGCTCTACGTAAGTGGGTCATCGTGCCCCCTCGGAATGTTCGATCTTTTTTAGCGTCGGATTGGGCGTAATGAGCGGTTTTGGCACCACCCGCTCGAAACGCCACAGCGGCCCCGGCACCTTTTCCCCACCTACATAGAGCGTTTTGCAGTCATGGGACAGGGTAATTGCCTCTGCTTGGAAGGTAAGTGGCAGCGGCAGCATTTGCGGCATCTGCCCCACTAAAGCCTTCGCCCAACTTTGACCATTGCGCTTTTGATAGCGATAAACTGAAGCATAGGTCAGCAACAGTAGCTCATTGCCACCACACCCTATAACGGCACCCGTGGGCTGGGAACCGAAACGCACAGCATTGCGGGCATCGGTAGAGTTGGGATCGTTTGGCGGCAAACCTTCGAGAATGGCAAGGCGCTTAGCAATTTGCACGCCGCTGCCTTTGGGCTGCAGTGGCAAGCGATACACAATGGGCGGCAATACGCGCTTTATCACGATGTATAAATAGCCGTGTTTGGCATCCACCGCCAAGCTTTCGGCGTCATGCGCGCCATCTGGATAGCGAAAGTGAATCGTCCAATCCGGGGCAGCGGCTTTGCGGCCTGCCACATCGGCAATGATATAAATTTTGTGGTCATTGTGCAGCGCCGCATTGTCGCCAATGTCGGCAACTGCAACGTAATATCGGCGCGCGCCATTGGGTGGCTTGAGGCTAAAACTGGCTAAATCCTCAAAATCAATATTTTCTACATTTTGTAAGTTAAGTTGGGCTTTGATTTTACCCTTCTCGTCAATCTGCCAAAGTATCGGGTCTTGACCACCATCGTTGATCGCCCAAAATCGATTTTTGCGCCGTGCAGGTGCCATGCCTGAAAACTCGACCAGACGTGCATCCGTCATTAAACCCGCAAGTCGTGAGGTGGAAAAAGGCATCGCTTCAGATTCAGTCGGCGCGCCCGCCATTAAGGCACCGCACAAAAGCATACCCAGCAGCAAGGCAACACTTGAAAAAACTTTAAACTTAGAAAAGCTCACTTCGCACCCTCATCAACTACATCAATCGCATCAATTGCCACATTTCCCAGCAGCGTTGCCCCCACAAACGCAGAACTAGGATCGCCATCGGTAATCGCCAGGGCGATATGGCCGGAATCAAAGTGTCCTAGTGCGGCGTCAAAGCTCTGCCACCGGCCCTCAATAAATGCCTGCATCCACGCGTGTGGCACAAAGATATTTTTTTGACCCAGATAATTCGGCGCATACGCCAAACCGCCCACAACGCGCGTTGGAATGCCAACCGCGCGCCCCATCGCGGCTAGCAATAGGGCGTGCTCGGTGCAATCCCCGGTTTTCGAAGCGAATGCCTCTTTTGCTGAGGCATAGGCCGTTGTCAAATTACTCTCCGAAATATGTCCAGCAACAAACGTTTCTAAAGCAAGCATTTGCGCAGTCGCGCCTATTTTGCCTTTTACTTGCAGCAATGCCGCTTGCTTAATTTCTGCATCGTCACTTTGTAACCACGCCGTGGGTTTAAGCGCTGCCGCTAGCGTTGCGGGTGATTTTTCTGACGTGGGCGCAGTGCCGCAGCGCGCGCAAATGACCACGTCAAAACCGCCTGGGCTGGCACTGACGCGCTGTTCATCCGTTTGCGGTGCCAGCGTTGCCGTTTTCGCTTTCAAGTGAATCCGATAGCGCAACGCGCCCGCTTCCTCCTCAGAACTCAGCGCGCGCGGCGCTTTGGCAAATTGTTCGACAAAAAAATTGCTGCTTTCATTTGGCGCTAACGCAACAGCGCGCGTGCTTGCGGCTAGACGCATATTGAGGCCGCCAATTGCGGTGTCCACCGAGTAAAGATTGAAATCCGCATCGACCAGCGCCGTAGAGGGCACATCAGTACCCGGCAAGCGCATGATTTGCTCAACTTTTAACAGCGATTTCGAGCCTTCAAAAGTGTCACTTTGTTGGCGTGCAAGTACTTTTGTTTGCACCGGAAAACTGAGCATAACGCTTGGATCAAAGGCGACAAACTGAATCGTTGTCCCTGGCTTAAGCCCGCTCGCACGCAGTTTTTTGATCTGGGCGTTCGGAAAAAGCGCATCGCTGCTTAGCTTTAGCGTACGCATCGGGCGCACGACGCCGTTGACCGTTTCCGTGATCTGGATGGTGCGATCGGCAAGCACATGCCCTTGCGTGAGCGTTTCTTGGCTACTGGCGCGATAGCGCACCGCAAAACTCAATGGCTGCCCCGCACGCGTTTCTTCCGTCGTTGTTTCCGTGTAAAGCGAGGCCTTCTCAGCGCCACGGTCGATCACGATGTCTAGCGTGTCAGTCTGGCGCACGCGATTGGCGCTTGCTGCGATCACTTGCCGCTGGTAGCCAATTTTTTTGCCCGCAACCGAAACCACAAACCAGCGCGTACTGCTTTGTTCAGACGCTGCAGCCGCCGCGTCTGCTGTGGACGACGTTTCTGTGGACGGCGCTTTGGCACTTCCCCCGTCTTGGCACCAAGCAAGGGCGGAAAACAACAGCGCCAACACAATCGGCCCGCTCTGCATGGCGTACCTTTTTACCGTGTCTGCCAATGCAGACTTGTTAATAACGATTTGCCACATTACTCAAACGTTCCAATCACTCAATAACTTGAGTCTGCCATTAGTCGCGCCCTCTAAGTGACGTAAGACTTTGACAAATTGGCACTTAATTTAGTGCGAGGGACTTTTGTTGGCTACTTTCTAATCCGACAAACCCGCAAGAACTTGCGCCTGCGCCTTTTGCGCCAGCGCTTTTCGATCCAACGCCGCTTGTGCGTTAATCGCGTTCGCAAAGCGCACCTCAATCGAAGCACCTTTGCTGCGCAAAAACGCCCAGGCATGTGCGCCCGCGTGCATATCGCCATAAAACGCATAGCCGTCGCGATCCGCTTGGCTGCGTACCGGTCGGCCATCGACGCCAAGCACGCGAATACTCAGCGGCTGCACCGCGCTTGCGCTCATCGCGGCATCGCCCGCAAATAAAATACCGAAAATCATGGATTTAAACGGCAAAACACCGCTGCCATCACTAGTTGTGCCTTCCGGAAATAAGATTAATGAGCGCCCGCATCGCAGTTGCTCGGCAATGCTGTCGGCAACCGCCTGCCCCGCGCGTGGGTCGCGGCTAATAAACACGGTTTGCTGCAAACGCGCCATAAACCCGGCAACCGGCCAGCGCGCCATATCCTCTTTGGCAACAAACGAGCCTTTCAGCACACTGCCCAGCACGGGAATGTCAAAATGCGAAACATGGTTGCTGACATACACCATGCGGTCAGCACGCAGCGGCACACCCGTGATGTGCACCCGCAGACCAATCAGCGCACAAACCCCGCGATGCCAGAGCTTGGTAATACGGTAGGCGTCAATGTCGCTGTTGCTGCGCGCGCGCCACATAAAAAACAGCTGCACCGGCACCAGCAACGCGCTCCAGGCGATCAGACCCCCTAATTTTACCGCCGCGCGCGCATGCGTCCAGCCTGAGAACAAGCCCAATTTTGACCTCCTCAATTCCATTTTAAAAAGTCCATTTTAAAGCCTGAGCGTATCGAATATGTGTGCAAAAGAACCGTTCGCGCCTTTAGCCTGTCGAAGGGCAGAGCCGCACAAATACTGACGCAGCCGCTGTGCATCACCAAGACTACGGCTACATGCTTCGACAGGCTCAGCACGAACGGTTTCTTTCAGGGCAACACCAGGATTAGGGAGTGCTGATGACCATGCCAAAGCAATAGTTGCAACACAATAAATAACAAAAGTGTTACAAACTCACTCAGCCCCGTTCCCGTTCGATAGTGGCACCGTTTCCATTTCAGAGAAAATCACGCATGACATCTCAGCACTTCTGCACTGCCCGGCACTCTTGCACCCAAGGCCTGACGTCGCTCTTGCTCATCATTTGCGGCTTATTCGTCAGCGCCGCAAGCCACGCGCAGTTTCTTTCTGCACCGCAAGTTCTGCGCGAGAGCCAGTTTGAATACAAAAATCTAATCCCGGCGAGTTCTACGGCAACGTTTTTAGCGCAAGCCAATGCCGAAGGCGCGTCACGCTTTAGCTTTGTGGGCGATAATGCCTTCGGCGACCCTTTCAATTCGACGGTGGTGTCGATCTATGTCCGCGCCTCATCGCAGTCAAGCACTTATGTGTATCAAAGCATGCCGCTCACGAATTCGGTGGCCACCTTTATCAGCCAATTGAACGTCCAAGCCGCATTGGGCTATCGCTATTTTGGCGATCAGAGTTACGCCGGTGTGGCAGCTTCCGTGCTGGTGAAAGAAAGCAACAATGCGGCCTATCATTACAAAAGCCAGCCACCGGCCGATACTGCCACCGCGTTTCTTGCTTTGATTAACAATGAAGGTGCGCTTGGCTATCAGTATCAGGGCAATATCGGGTTCGACAGCGGCGGCGGTACCTTCGTATTCATATCGCTGTTTTCGCGTAATACCGCAAACCCGACTACCTACACGTATGAGACCGCCCCGACATCAGCGAACGCAGCGGCGCTCGTCACCCAAGCCAACGCGCAGGGCGCACGTCAGTTTCTCTATCGCGGCGGCATTGCCTTCGGTACTACCGTGTTCGAGACGTTTTCGCTGTATGAAAAAGACAATGCGCGCGGCGACATCTTTCGCTATGAACAGCTGCCCCGCAGCACGACGCCAGTCGATTTTCTAATCCAAACCAACGCCCAAGGCGCGCGCCGCTTTCGCTATTTTGGTGAGGTAGGCTTTGATGCCTCACCATTTGCGTCCTTGTATGCCAGTGTGGCACCGATCTTTGTCAATGGTTTTGATAATTAGCTGTGAGCACCTACCCTCGCGACCTCATTGGTTACGGCGCTACGCCGCCACACCCGCACTGGCCGAATGACGCCCGTATCGCCGTTTCGTTTGTGCTTAATTATGAGGAAGGCGGGGAGCGCAATATTCTGCATGGCGATCAAGAATCCGAAGCGTTTCTCTCGGAGCTAGTCGCAGCGCAACCTTTGCTGGGGCAGCGTAATTTATGTATGGAGTCCCTTTACGAATACGGCAGCCGCAGCGGCGTCTGGCGCATTCTGAAGCTGTTCGAGAAATTCGATATTCCGC
>JAYUUS010000168.1:0-11581 GCA_043754435.1 Rhodanobacteraceae bacterium | reverse complement strand
AGTGATCCGGTGGTTCTGTATGGAAGGGCCATCGCTCAACGGATAAAAGGTACTCCGGGGATAACAGGCTGATACCGCCCAAGAGTTCATATCGACGGCGGTGTTTGGCACCTCGATGTCGGCTCATCACATCCTGGGGCTGTAGTCGGTCCCAAGGGTATGGCTGTTCGCCATTTAAAGTGGTACGCGAGCTGGGTTCAGAACGTCGTGAGACAGTTCGGTCCCTATCTGTCGTGGGCGTTGGATATTTGAGAGGGGCTGCTCCTAGTACGAGAGGACCGGAGTGGACGAACCGCTGGTGTTTCGGTTGTCATGCCAATGGCATTGCCGAGTAGCTACGTTCGGAAAGGATAACCGCTGAAAGCATCTAAGCGGGAAGCCCAGCCCAAGATGAGATCTCTCCTCTTTAAGAGATAAGAGCCCAAGTAGACCACTTGGTTGATAGGTGCGGTGTGGAAGTGTGGCAACACATTGAGCTAACGCATACTAATGACTCGAAGGCTTGATCATATAACCCTAAGTGCATTTGCTAATTCAGCAAAATCATTCGAAAGACAAAGTAATCCTCAACCTCTCTTCACCGACAAAGCAGCTAGTCAATACACCGATTAGCCGCAGCCCCAACATGAGCCCCAAGCTCAACCCTTTTGCTTGGCGACCATAGCGGTGTGGTACCACCCGATCCCATCCCGAACTCGGAAGTGAAACGCACCAGCGCCAATGGTAGTGTGCATCTAGCACGCGAGAGTAGGTCATCGCCAAGCACTTTAATTTGCAGCAGAAATAACAAAACGCCCTCTAGTCGTAAGATTAGAGGGCGTTTTTGCGTTTCAAGCCTAGACGGGAAGGTAGGCATATGACCAGCAACGTAATTAAATTGACACCTTCAGCACACTCAAATGCGGTCGTTGATTGGTTTGCCCATAAATTCAGCGAGCTGCATCCACTGCTGCAAGACTTACACCGTAACGGTGGGCAACTTCATGGCACAGTCCAAATTGAAATTCCGACGGGCGTTGCAGGCCTTTTGGGCCGCCGTTTAGCAAAAAAATTGGGCGTGCCCACAACAAATTCTTCGCCTAAGCTTGATGTTTCAATCTCGCATACTGATGGTCTTTTGCATTGGCATCGAACCTTTGACGACAATATGCAGATGCGCTCAATCTTTAAGCCCGTAGGCAATATGGATTCTGGCTATTGGCTGGATGACACTGGACCTTTGGAATTAAAGCTAACCGTAGATATCCTAGACGGAGGCTGGTACTGGCGCTGTTTGTCCATGCGCTTATGGAAAATACCTTTGCCGCTGTGGCTATTTCCGCACTCCAAAGCCTACAAAAAAATTGAAGGCGATAAGTACCGGTTTTATGTCAGTTTCTCGTTACTCGGCTTGGGCACGATACTGTCTTACAGTGGGCTTTTGGATGCGCATACCGCGTACCAACCTATCTGTGCCTTAACTAAGCCGCCAGAATAGTGGTACTAAAGAAAAACGAAAGAGAACGTTTTTGAAGTTTGAGCGGCAATAAAATTTCTTCGTGCCACTTATGTCAGCGCCCCTTAACTTTAGGGGGCTTACGCCCGTATACTCCGGCGCCTTTCGTCTGAAATCGATTAGTTTTTACGGGTTTTAGGCGGCATTTTTGTTTTTCCACTCTTCATCTATCAACTCAAGGACATCCCATGCTTGTTCAATACGGCCTATGGATCGCTTTTGCTTGCGGCATCATCGCAGTTATTTACGGGGTGCTGACCGCCCAGTGGATTTTGCGGCAGCCCGCTGGCAACGATCGCATGCAAAACATCGCAAAAGCAATTCAAGAGGGCGCAAAAGCCTATTTAGACCGCCAATACATGACGATTGCGATCGTTGGCGTGATTTTAACGATCCTCATCGGTGTTGCTTTGGGCAGTTGGTTGACCGCAACCGGCTTTGTGATTGGAGCGGTTTTGTCCGGCTTGGCGGGCTATGTTGGCATGTTTGTTTCGGTGCGCGCCAACGTGCGCACGGCTGAAGCGGCGCGTTCGGGTATGAATGCGGCACTGAACATCGCCTTCAAAGGCGGCGCGATCACTGGCATGTTAGTGGTTGGCTTAGGCTTGATGGGGGTGACTGGTTTCTATGCCTATATGTCAAAGCATATGAACCTTGAGCAAAGTGCGATCTTGAACGCATTGATCGGCTTGGCGTTTGGCTCCAGCTTGATCTCGATTTTTGCGCGTTTGGGCGGCGGTATTTTCACCAAGGGCGCTGACGTTGGCGCGGACTTGGTCGGTAAAGTCGAAGCCGGTATTCCTGAAGATGACCCACGCAACCCCGCCGTGATTGCTGACAACGTGGGCGATAACGTGGGTGATTGCGCCGGCATGGCAGCAGATTTGTTTGAAACCTACGCGGTAACGATTATTGCAACGATGTTGATTGGCTCTATTTCGGTCGGCTTGGGCGCAAATGCCTTGCTGTATCCTTTGGTGCTGTGCGCGGTTTCAATTATCGCGTCGATTATTGGCACACTGTTTGTCAAGGTCAGCCCAGGCGGCAAAATCATGAATGCGCTTTATAAAGGCGTGATTATTTCCGGTGTGTTAAGCGCGATTGCGTTCTACCCAATCACCATGCAAATGATGGGCGGCGAAGGCAGCACAATTCCTGCAATGAACATCTTCTATTGCACACTAGTCGGCTTGGTATTGACCGCATTATTGGTTGTGATCACCGAGTACTACACCGCGACCGAATATTCGCCGGTGCAAAAAGTCGCCGAAGCTAGCAAGTTTGGCCACGCCACCAACATGATTGCCGGTTTGGGCGTTTCCATGAAATCCACCGCTTTGCCCGTGTTGACCGTGTGCGCCGCAATTTGGACCAGCTATGAATTGGCTGGCCTATACGGCATTGCCACCGCCGCCACCGCGATGCTTTCAATGGCAGGTATGATTATTGCCCTCGACGCCTATGGCCCAATCACCGATAACGCGGGCGGTATTGCGGAAATGGCGGACATGGGTAAATCCGTGCGTGATGTAACCGACCCGCTGGATGCGGTTGGCAACACCACTAAAGCCGTCACCAAAGGCTATGCGATTGGTTCAGCCGGTTTAGCGGCGGTGGTTTTGTTTGCCGATTACACGCACAAATTGGGCGAGATCGGTATTTCCACCAACTTTCAATTGTCCGATCCAAAAGTGATCGTCGGCTTGTTTATCGGCGGCATGATTCCGTATCTGTTCGCTGCGATGGCGATGGAAGCGGTGGGCCGCTCGGCTTCCGCTGTGGTCGAAGAAGTACGCCGTCAGTTCCGTACCATCAAGGGCATTATGCAAGGCACCGCAAAGCCTGAGTACGACAAAGCCGTCGATATGTTGACCAAGGCTGCGATCAAAGAAATGATCGTGCCAAGCTTATTGCCGATTATCGTGCCGGTTCTAGTAGGCATTGCTTTAGGCCCTGCGGCATTGGGCGGTTTGTTGATGGGCACGATTGTGACCGGCTTATTTGTCGCGATCTCGATGTGTACAGGCGGCGGCGCTTGGGATAACGCCAAGAAATATATCGAAGAAGGCCATCACGGTGGCAAGGGTTCGGAGGCGCATAAAGCCGCTGTTACCGGCGATACCGTTGGCGACCCGTACAAAGACACCGCAGGTCCGGCGATCAATCCTCTAATCAAGATCATCAATATTGTTGCACTGATGATTATTCCGCTATTGCCGCATGGTGAAGCCACTGCGGTAGATGTTGCAGCGCTTGCTGCTGCGAACCCACCCGCAGTCGTCGCGCCAGCAGTACCGGCCGTTACTCCAGCACCTGTTGTCGCAGTGCCGGCAGTTGCGCCGGAATCTGCAGTGACGACGCCAACCGATGCGCCAGTACCCGTAGTGACGACGCCAACCGATGCGCCGGAACCCGTAGTGACAGCGCCAGCCGATGCGCCAGTACCTGCAGTGACAGAGCCAGCCGATCCAACGAAAAAGTAAGTTTGCAAATCAATTTAAAGTGATTTCGTTTAGCAATCCGCGCAAGGCCGATAAATAGCGTAGCTAACATGCACAGTAAAAAAAGCCGCAAGTGATCGCGGCTTTTTTCTGCGCGAAATTAAAAGCTAGCGCCTACACCGACTATTAGAAACCGTGCGCAAACGCATCGCTTCGCGGTTCAGGGCTTTAAGCTCAAGGCCGGTGGCATTGCGGGCTAATTTGCCCACTCGATCTATCTCAATACTGTAAAAATCACACGCCTCTTTGATCGGTGCGGCGACACAGGTATCGGTGGCCCATACTTTTGCGTTGGCATCAACTCCCGGCGGCGGTGGGGTCATCTCAGACGCGGTGACCAATTCGCGATTGGGCATCAAACTGGCACTGAAATAGCTACTGCCGTCAAAGCGCGTGCATTTGTAATTCTCAGCCGGTGTCAACAGTGCGGGTGCAGCGGGTGCAGCTGGGCCATTATCGGGCGCTGGCTTGGGTGGGTTAACTGAGCTGGACGGTGTTTTTCCGGCTACCGGCGGCGCTTCCAAAGTGATGCGCCCGAGTTGCGTGCCCTTGGCGCAAGGTTTGTCCTGATACGCAATCACACTGCCGCGTTTGCATTTGTAAACTTGCGCATGCGCGGCAGTAATAACGCCGAGCGCCAAAATGATCGACGCGATGTAAGCAATTGCGCGCGCGGCAGCGCTGGCAGTAAAAATCATTTTAAGCCGTGACGCAGACGAATTTGCGCGATGAGCGCTTGCACATCGGCATCAATCGGCCCTTTTTCCGCCTGCATCACGATTTTTCCGAGCACGCGCAATTCATCGGCATCAATTTGACCGTCGCGTAGTGCAATGTCGAGCATGCGCTGTAGTTCTGCGGCATCCAGTTTGCCGTCATTGGCGAAGGCCTGAATCGACTCAATCGCTATCTCGATGTAGCTTTTAGCTTGTTGCATCCTTGACTCATTACAGATGATTGGGCGCACAGGGTACATAAAATGTGGGTTAAACGATTGTTTAAGCCTCAGTTTGTTATGTCATTCGGAAAAAAAGCGTTAATCTTGCGCCACACAAGTCGGTCAGAGTTAACAACTGGTGCCAAATCCAAAACCAAAGACAATGGCTGATACCCAATTCAATTCATGGAGAACCGCATGACACACCTTAGCACGCGCAAAAATATGCGACTTAGCGCAACCCAAACAAGCGCCACAAAGCCTGTCAAACATGCACTTTGGATGGCACTTGCCCTTGCCGGTTTGATCGGGCCATTGCCACAGGCTTTTGCCCAAGAAGCGAGTAATAGCAGCGATGACGCCGTCCAGTTAGACACAATTTCCGTCATCGGTAGCCGCCGTGTGGCCCCGCGTTCCTCGGATACCGATAGCGTCGTGCCGGTAGATGTGCTCAACATCAGCAAAGAAGTGGAACGTTCGCCGCAGTTTGATTTGGCGCAAACGCTGCAATTTGTTGCACCCTCATTTCACTCTACGCGCCAAACCGGTGCGGACGGCGCGGATTTGGTCGATTCAGCGGCGCTGCGCGGCTTAGGTTCGGATCAAACCTTGGTATTGGTGAACGGTAAACGCCGCCACAGCACTTCTCTAGTCACCATTTTCGGCGCGCGCAATCGCGGTAATACCGGCACCGATTTGAATACAATTCCGCTGTTGGGTGTTGAGCGCATTGAAGTTTTGCGTGATGGTGCGGCGGCGCAGTACGGCTCCGATGCGATTGCGGGCGTGATGAATATCGTGATGAAAACCAAACCCGGCTGCGAAGGTATTTTGGGCTATGGTCAATACTCGCGTGGCGATGGTTTGAACTATCAAGCCAGCGCTTACTGCGGCTTCCAGTTTGGCGACGGTGGGCACGCCGCATTCACGGGCGAATATTTAGATCGTGGCAGCTCAGACCGCTCGCCGGGCTTGCGCATTATTGGCGACACCGCTGTCGAAAATGCCACCTTCACATTTGATGGCAATTTACCGATTGCCGATATGGGCGGCCTGTATTTGACCGCCGGCTATCAACAGCGTGACGCCAGCTCTGGTGCGTTCGAGCGTGGCGGCGTGGGCACAGACGACATCCCAAGCCGCAATTCGGCGCTGCTGTATCCGAATGGTTTCGTGCCCTTTATTAACGGCGATTTAGAAGATCGCTCGCTCACCGCCGGTTTTAAAACACAAATGGGTGACTGGTATGCGGATTTCAGTCAAAGCTATGGCTACAACAGCCTTGACTATCGCATTACCAATACCCTAAATGCCTCCATTGCCAACCGCAATGCCGGACGCAGTCCCACCGAATTTAATGCCGGTGGTTTTGCCTTCACTCAGTACACCACCAATATCGACTTCAGCCGCTATTTTGATAACTATTTCCAAGGTTTGAACGTCGCATTCGGTGCGGAATATCGCAAAGAGAACTACGAAATTTTTGCGGGCGAGCTGGGTTCTTACAGCGATGCGGATGGTCCCGGTGGCGGCAGTGCCGGCAGCCAAGGCTTTCCGGGCTTTCAACCTAGCGATGTGGTTGATAAAAGCCGCAATAACTATGCGGTTTATGGGGATGTTGAAACCACGCTTTCCGATCAGCTGACTACGGATGTTGCATTACGCTATGAAAACTACAGCGATTTTGGTAATACTCTTGATGGCAAGCTGGCAGCAGCCTACCGCGCCAATGATGTGATCGTATTCCGTGGCTCGGTCAGCACCGGCTTTAGGGCACCTGGCCTGCAACAGCGGTATTTCTCCTCGACCTTTACCGACTTTATCAATGGCAGGCCGGTCGATGTTGTGCTTGCACCAAACCGTGGCGCACTGGCTAGGGCGGCGGGAATTCCAGATTTGACCGAAGAGCAATCGCTGGGTTTCGGCTTAGGCGTTACCGCATCATTTGAAGATGCTTCCGCCATCACGCTTGATCTGTATCGCATCAATATTGACGACCGTATCGTGTTGAGTGGGCGTTTTGATCAAACTGACCCGACCATTGGTGCCACACTGGCGCGATTGAATGTTGGGCAAGCGCAGTTTTTCGTCAACTCAGTCGATACTCGCACACAAGGCCTTGATCTCACCTATAGCCGTTCGGATGACCTAGGCGAAGGCAAACTCGGCACCAGTTTCGCTTATACGCACAATAAAACCGAAGTGCGCGCGATTAACTTGCCAGCGCGCTTCCAAAATCGCCCAGATTTGGCCGACGTCTTGTTGAGCGAGCGCGAGCGCCTTTTCCTTGAGCAAGGCGCGCCCCGCAGCAAATTTGTGCTTGGCTTTAATTACGACATCAACAAATGGAATGCGGATCTCAAAATTATCTATTTCGGACAGCAAGTGCTTGGAACGTTCTCTGGCACTGCGAATGGCGTACCGAATGCCGAATATGATCCACGCGCATCCGCTGATGTCGCCGTTACTTATGCGTTTTTAGAAAACCTCAAGTTATCGGTCGGTGCTGCGAACATTTTTGATAAATTCCCAAGTCGTCAAGATGATCTAGAAACCGATAACGGCTTTATCTATGACTCGGTGCAGTTTGGTTTGAACGGCACGTCTTACTTTGCACGGCTTTCGGGCAAGTTCTAGAGTTGCCTTGCTGCTAACGTGTTAAACGAACAGGGCCGCAAATCGATGCGGCCCTGAAGAGCAATTTAAGACTTCTTACTCGCCATCAGCGCCGATAAATTGGCAAACGGGTTGGACGTTGCGCCTTTGGTGGCCGCAGGTTTACCCAAATCCAGATCGTTGTTGTCGATGTAGCGGCTGTGTTCGTTGTCGTGGCAATACACGCACAGCAGTTCCCAGTTGCTGCCGTCGTTGGGATTATCATCGTGATTGTGGTTTTTATGATGCACGGTCAATTCCATGACATTGACGCGGGTAAATTCGCGCGCGCAGCGGCCGCAAATCCACGGGTACATTTTCAGCGCCCGCTCGCGATAGCCTTTGTCGCGCATTTCCGAATCTTTACGAGCGTTGGCGACAATTTTGTCGAGTTTGGCGTAGTCGATGGTTTTCATACTTTGTGCTCTGAAGTGCTTTGTTCACATGCTAACTTGAACGAGCCGTTCACGCAAAATCTAACTTGAGGGAGAGTGCGAGTCAAACTGATACGAATCAGCATCTGCCGTTTTAGGCGAATTAAGTTTGGCGTGCATACCGACTATTTCGGCGAATTGGCTTTTTGAAGAGGTCAAAAATTGCACAGCCGCAGCACGCGCCTTTCAGAGTGAATAAATTGTGCTAGCGTGCAACTTCTTTCAACGACTGCGGGAGCAACCACAAGCATGAGCATCTTCGACGAAGTTCTAAAACATATTGATGGCAATACCCTCGGCCAAATCGCACAGCAGCTAGGTGCAACGCCGCAACAAACCCAAAGCGCGATTCAAGTGGCACTGCCGGCCATCGTGGGCGGCATGCAGCGCAATATCGCTAATGGCGGCGCGCAAGCGCTTCATACCGCCGTGCAAACCTCACATCAGGGCATTGATATTGACGAGATGTTAGGCGGCCTGTTGGGCGGCGGCCAAAGTGGCGGCCAAAGTGGCGGTCAGGGCGGTGGCGGTTTGCTGAGCTCGGTCATGGGCATGATGGGCGGCGGTAACGCCCAATCGCAGTCTGGCGGCCAAGGCGGCCAAGGCGGCATGGGCGGCTTGCTAGGGTCAGTTATGGGCATGATGGGCGGCGGCGCACAGCAGCAGCAACAACAATCGAACCCTCTCAGCACAGGAATGGGCATTTTGGGTCACATATTCGGTGGCTCGCAGCAGCGCGCCACTCAAGGCGTTGCGCAAGCATCGGGGATGAGTTCACAAGGCTCGTCGGCGTTGATGGCGCTATTGGCACCGATGGTGATGGCTGCACTTGGCAAAATGATGTCCCGTGGCAAAGCCACCGATGCGCAAAGTATGGCCGGAATCGTCAACGGCGATATGTCGCGCCTAGGCCACCCGGCACCAGCAGCGGCACAACAGAGAGGCTTTATGGGCGGCATATTGGACGCTGACGGTGATGGCGACGTTGACGCCTCCGATTTGTTGAATCGCGGTTCGATGTTGCTGGGGCTATTTGGCAAGCGCTAAGTTTTAGCTCGTCGTTGCAAGTTTTCAGCCCAGTTTTAGGCTGTTGAGGGAACATGAGCCGCGTCTTTGCGAGCGTAGCGAAGCAATCTAGCCTTGAAGGAAAAGATTGCCTCACTTCGTTCGCAATGACGAGGTACGAACCGTTTTTGCGGATCAGCGTCAACCCTTAAGCCACGAACCGCTATGCTTGGGGTTCTGTGGCTTTCAAAAGCGTGCCGTTTTGTTTAATCCTTTTTCTTTATTTGTCGGCCTGCGCTACACGCGCGCGCGGCGTCGAGGCGGTTTCGTCAGCTTCATCGCCGCCATTTCTATGGCCGGAATCGCGCTCGGTGTCGCCACCATCATTATCGTGCTGAGCGTTATGAACGGCTTTCAAAACGAAATGAAAACCCGCGTGTTGAGCATGGTTTCGCACGCTGTCATAAAGGGCTACGACGGTGAATTAACCGACTGGCCTAGCGCTTTGCAGCAGGCCAAAACCATGCCTGAAGTGGTAGGTGCCGCGCCCTTCATTGAAACCGAAGCGCTGCTGCAAGCCTCGCAAACGTCCGGCGCGTTTATTCGGGGCGTGCTGCCTGATATGGACGGTAACGTCAGCGAAATTGGCGCAAAGCTCAAAGTTGGCAAGCTCAGCGATTTAAAAGCCGGTGAATTCGACATTATTTTGGGCATTGAGCTGGCTTCCAAACTTGGCGTGACGATCGGCGATAAAGTCACTGTGTTTGCGCCGCGCGTGTCGATCAGCCCAGCGGGCGCAATTCCCACTAGCAAACGTTTCACGGTGGTAGGAATTTTTGAAGTGGGCATGTATGAATACGACAGCGCGATGGCGGTGATGCACCTAAATGATGCGCAAAAGCTGTTTCGTATGGGTGATGCAGTCAGCGGCGTGCAGCTCAAGCTCAAGGATATGAATCAAGCCTTGCAAGTGGCGCGGCGTTTGGCGGTGGATTTGGGCGGCGGCTTCACGATTGAAGACTGGACGCGTCGACACGGCAATTTATTCAAAGCGGTACGCACCGAAAAAATCATGATGTTTATGATCTTGTGCTTGATCCTAACGGTGGCGGCATTTAATTTAATCTCGACCTTGGTGGTAACGGTGATGCAAAAGCAGGCCGATATCGCAATTTTGCGCACTATGGGCGCCACACCGGCCACAATCATGCGTATTTTTATGGTGCAAGGAACGTTGATTGGCTGGATCGGCACCTTGGTCGGCGTGTTGTTTGGCGTGACGATGGCGCTTAATATTGAGCGCATTGTGCCGCTATTTGAAAAATTGCTGGGCTTTGAGGCAATGCCAGCGGATGTTTATTACATCAGCAAATTACCGTCCGAGCTTTCCTGGATTGATGTCAGCACCGTCGCTGGTGTTAGCGTTTTGTTCGCGCTGCTGGCGACGATCTATCCGGCATGGCGCGCGGCGCGCACCAAACCGGCACAGGCGTTACGCTATGAATAGTGGTCAAGCTTCTTTAAGCGCAGTCAACTTTGATGCGGCCAATTTCGGCAAGGTAATCAGTGCTCGTGGTTTGCGCCACGTTTATCAAGAGGGAACGTTAAGTACCGAAGTGCTTAAGGGCATTGATTTAGATATCCAAGCCGGGGAACGCGTGGCCATTATTGGCGCGTCGGGTTCCGGGAAATCGACCCTGCTGCATATGCTCGGGGGTTTAGATCGTGCCAGCGCTGGCACTGTCGCGCTGAATGGCCAAGCGATTGCTGGATTATCTGAAGCCACCCTGGGCCGCCTGCGCAATCGTACGCTGGGGTTTATTTATCAATTTCACCACTTGCTACCCGAATTTACCGCACTGGAAAACGTCGCGATGCCGCTGCTTATTCGCGGTACTAAACCCAAAATTGCTGGGGCAAAAGCAAGCGAGCTGCTCGCACGGGTCGGCTTGAGCCACCGCCTGGGGCATCGCCCGGGCGAGCTTTCCGGCGGTGAACGCCAACGCGCCGCTGTTGCGCGCGCCTTGGTGACTGAGCCTAAATGCTTGTTAGGTGATGAACCAACCGGCAACTTGGATGAAGCCACCGCAGCGGGCGTGTTTGAGCTGATGTTGGAGCTGAATCGCGAGTTGGGTACGGCGCTGGTCTTAGTGACGCACGACTTACGCTTAGCCAGCAAACTGCAGCGGGTGCTAACGCTCAAAGATGGCCGCCTGGACGCGCAGGCTTAAGCCCACGCAATGCGCATCCAACACGCAATTTATTTGTTGATTGGTGTCTGCGTAGGGGTTTTTCAACGGCATCTGCCCGCCATCAGCGTGCTGTACTGGCTGGCCGGGTTGACGCTGATTTGCGTAGTTGTTTTGGCCTTTCTTTCGCGTAGGTTCGACGTACTGTCGTCTCGCGCGAAAAATACTCAAGCATGGCTAATGCCCGCAGCCGTTGCACTAGGCGGCTTTGTCTATGCCAGCATGTGCGCACATGCGGTAATGGCGCATCGCTTGCAGGGTGCGCCCGCCAGCGGCGCTGAATTTGAGGTCAACGCCACGATTGT
>JAYUUS010000167.1:0-11582 GCA_043754435.1 Rhodanobacteraceae bacterium | reverse complement strand
CGTCCGCGCATTATGGTCACACCGCTAAAGCAATGAGCTATTGTACACTATAATTAAGTAACTAACTATATGTTTTGGGTAGAAAATCAACAGCCTGTTACCGCCTGCTTGAGCTGGTTGATGGCACCGACGAATTCCGCCGCCGCACGCCGATTAAACACATCCGTCGCGCGAAGATAGAGCGCATAAGCCTCGGGATTGGCCGTGCCCGAATCGACCAAGCGCGCTTGCTGGCCCGCATTCAGCGCCACCTTCAACTGGCTCGTCACCTGCTGGGCGATCTGCTCCTGCAGCGCGAAGATGTCGGCGTCGGTGCCGTTGAAGGTATCGGCCCACATCTCCACGCCATCGCTGACCCGCAGCAGCTTCGCGCTGATGCGCAGCCGATCGCCCTGCTTGCGAACCGAGCCTTCCAGCACATGCGCCACGCCCAACGTGCTGCCGATGCCGGCCAAGGTTTCGTTGCGGCCTTTGAAGTAGAACGACGAGGTGCGGCCGGCGACCTTCAGGTCATCAATCTTCGCCAGCGCGTTGAGGATTTCCTCGGCGACGCCGTCGGAGAAGTATTCGTTGTCCTTGTCCGCGCTCATGTTGGCAAAGGCGAGCACGGCGATGGATTTGACGTCGACGACGCTTGCGGCGCCGGGCGCGTTTGCAACGCCGGGGGCAGTCGAGGTTTCTGCAGGCGGACTATTGACAGCGACGCGGTTCGGCACCAGCACAAACTTGTCAAACGCGAAATAACCTAAAGCCAGCAGCAGCACGACAATAATCAGGCGATTCATGCGCTGCGCGGTGCCTAGCGCGTTGGAATCGCTGGGTTCAGCAGGTGCGGATTCGGATTCGTCCTCGCGCCGCAAGCCATCCGGCGTCAGCTCAAACACCCAGGAAATGCCTAGTGCGGGGATAAAACCAATCACCAGCAAACCAACCAGCGTTTTCATCACCCAGCCAGGCGCTTCAAACACAGGCAATAGTGTGGCGGCGACTTGCACGATCAGCCATGCGCCGACCAGATACAAACCGGCCATGCGGATAACGTTGCGGCGCTTGAGTTCGGCTAGGACGTTCATGGCGTAAGCACCGGCGGATGCAGCCCAGCGCGCGCCGCTCGGTTACGGAACTTGGCATCTAAACTGAGCATCGCCGAACAATTTTGTGCAGTCTCAAGGTGCAGGGCATCGGCAAAATCCAAACCCATGCGGAATTTACTTAACGCGCGGGTCAGCAGCTGATCATCGGCAAAACGCAGGTTTCGGATCGACATCAATGCTTCGAACGCAGCCACAACGCAATCAGGTGCGAGTTTATAGGCGCCACGTAACACCCATTCAAGCTCTAAAGCCACCGTCAGTGACACAAAGAACGCATCACCCGTATCAATGCGGGCAGCAGCACGCTTTGCCTGTGCGGCATCGTCGCCAGTAACCAATCGCACCAACACATTAGTGTCTAGCGCAATCATGATTTTTTTGCAAAGCGTGCGGGATCCATGTCCCCCAGGTCAATCTTTGGCCCGACGTAACCCGTGACACCAATACACGCCGCCGCACTGCGCGTTTTGCGTTGCGGCTCGACCAGCAGGCGCAGATTGCCGCCTTCTTCGGTCACTTCCAACCGCGTACCGGCAGTAATACCCAGCCGCGCCCGCAAGCTGGCGGGAATGACGATCTGGCCTTTTTCAGAAACGGTCACGAGCATGACTTTATTTGCCTTACTAGAGTAAGAGGTCAGGTTTAAAACCGAACAGTTTTGTTTGCATTGGTAAACGAAGTACCAACTTCTAACGGTTTGCTAATTGCGCCCAATCCGGCGCGCGCAAGCAGTAGCTCCAAGCTATAGCCCGCTTCGGCATTAAGTTGAGCTTTGATCTCATAAACTTCTTGTAAAATTGGATCGATTGGACGCTTAGAAAACTTCATTGACACGGCTTTAGGATCTGCTTGTGGGTAAGCTGCGGTGGTCACGGTGTTTGCTCCTCAAATATTTCTTCCGGTGTCGCCAACATCGGCGCAACATAGCCCAAGCTAGAAATCGCTTTTTCAAGTTGTCGCTTTGCCTGTGGCCCTAGCATGTGAGAAAAATTCCAACTCACGATGTATTTCATTTGTGCCAACGTAGCAATTGCAATATGCAGCGCATCCTCTGGCTCAGTTTCTGGGATTGCTTTGTTTATGATTAATTGTTGAGCTAAACCTAAAGTTTCAGCTAAATCCGGCAGCATTAGGCATTGTGAAAAATACTCCAGTCTGCGCTTAGCCGCCATTACGTCACCGCGCGCAATTTCCACGCGGGTAAGTTCAGAAGCGAACAAATCATACTCTGAAGGTGCCCAAAGCCAAAATTCACGTGACAGTTCTTGGCGAGCCAAAGTCACAACGTCACGTGCTGGCCTTGCGGCCAAATAGCTGATGACCGTGGTTTCAATATAAATAGGTGGTTTCATCACGATGATTTTACTAAGCTGGACAAAGTTTTATAAAATTAGCCCAACTCATCGTGCCACCACCCGCGGCGCTTTTCCATACACCGCTTTCGCAATCGCCTCAATATGTCTAGGCGTCGAGCCGCAGCAGCCGCCGACGATATTCACCAGCCCGCTGTCGGCAAATTCACCAATCACCCGTGCCATATCTTCCGGTGTTTCATCATAGCCGCCAAATGCATTCGGCAAACCTGCGTTCGGGTGCGTACTGACCAGCGCGCGCGGTGCGGCTAGGCCAATTTCTTCAATGTATGGGCGTAAATCCGAAGCGCCGAGTGCACAGTTCAGGCCAATCGCCATCGGCTTTGCATGCAGCAAGGAATAGGCAAACGCTTCTGCCGTTTGCCCGGAAAGTGTGCGGCCGGACTTGTCGGTGATCGTGCCGGAAATCATCACCGGCATGCGAAAGCCTTTGTCGGCAAACAATTGATCCAGCGCAAATAACGCGGCTTTGGCGTTCAAAGTGTCAAACACGGTCTCGATCATAATCACATCCGCACCGCCCTCAATCAGCCCCAAAGTGGCCTCACGATAGCTGACCGCCAAGTCATCAAACGTCACCAAGCGAAAGCCCGGATCGTTCACATCTGGGGAAATGGATGCGGTGCGATTAGTTGGCCCCAAAATACCCAGCACAAAGCGCGGTTTGTCCGGATTTTGGTCGGTTTTACGATCACACAGCTCGCGCGCGACGCGGGCGCCTTCGTAGTTCAGCTCGTGCACCAAACCTTCCATGTGGTAGTCCGCTTGGCTGATGCTAGTGGCGTTAAAGGTGTTGGTTTCTAAAAAATCTGCGCCCGCATCTAAATACGCCTGATGCACCGCCGCCACAATTTTAGGCTGCGTCAGCACCAACAGGTCGTTATTGCCTTTCACATCATGCGCAAAATCATGGAAGCGCTCCCCACGATAGCCCGCTTCGTCCAAATGATAGCTTTGTAGCATTGAGCCATACGCGCCATCAATCAGCAAAATGCGCTCGGCGGCGGCTTTATAGAGGGCGGCGGTGCGCTCGGGGTTTAGGTAGGGCAAGCTGGACATGCGTATAGACTCAGTGTTTGGTGGGGAAAAGGCTTTGCGGCTCAGCTGCGAGTCGCGCTAAAAACCAAGATGTCAAAATGCGGGGCTTTGCGCTCGCGCGCGACGACTTTGGCTGAAATATGGGCAAACCCTGACGCTGCCAGAAAATTTTGGAGTTCGACAGTCTCAAAACCCAGATTTCTATGCCCAAACACAGCAACTTCCGCCTCAAAACTATGTTTTCCTAACGCCGAGCCCAGCACCCGGCCACCGGGGCGCAGCACGCGTGCAAGTTCGCTAAAAAGCCGATCTGCTTGATTGGTGTAGGGTAAAGCCTGGAGCAAGAGCGCCTGATCAAAAGAGTTCGCGGGCAAATTCAGCGCGTGCATATCTGCCTCCAGTACGCGCACATTGGCAAACTCAGCGAGCCGCTTGCGCGCGGCATTCGCCACTTTTGCGCTAGCATCCACGCAGGTGACCGAGCGCGCACGCGGCGCGATCAACTGCGCTAATGCGCCATCGCCCGATGCCAGATCCAGCACATCGCCCAGCTCAATCAACTCAATCAAGGTGCGCGCCGTCGCTTCCCAGGTTCGGCCCGGCGAATAATGGCGCTCCATATCGCCAGCAACGGTATCGGCCCAATTTAAGCCTGCGTGACGCGCCTGTAAAACCTCCGTCATCCGCGCTTGATCACCTGCTAACCCATCTTTGGCTGCCGCCAAAATTGCACTGACCAGCGTGCGCTCAGTGTGCGCAACTTCAGCCGGGGCGAAGCGATAAAACGCATGCACACCCGCGCGCCGATCCAGCACTAAACCGGATTCTTTTAATTTTGCCAAATGCGTGGAAACGCGCGGCTGCTTCAAGTCGGTAATCTGCGCCAGCTCAGCCACCGTCAGCTCTTCCTGCTGCAACAGCAAAAGCAGTCGCAGGCGCGAGCCTTCAGCCAGCAGCTTGAGTAAATCTGAGCAGGAATCGAGCTTCAAGTTGAAATATCTTTCTATCTGGATAGAGAGATATTAGCTTAGCAGGCGGTCGATTTCTAAGCCACATGCGGCCCAGACGGCAGCAACTGCAGGTAACATCGCACGAACATTCATTTCCGGGCGTTAATTATGTTTGGACGACAAAAAATCATTACCTGCCCCGCCGGTATTCGTCCAGTCGATAGCATCACCGTCACGCTAGCGTCGGAGCGGGCTTGATCGACACTCTTGATATCGCCATTATTGGTGGCGGCCCTGCCGGCCTAATGGCGGCGGAAACCGCGCGTAAGGCCGGGTTTTTAGTGTGTGTGTTCGAGCGCATGGGTTCGGCGGGGCGGAAATTTCTGATTGCGGGTAAAGGCGGCTTAAATTTGACGCACTCGGAGCCTCAAGCTGCCTTCTTATCGCGCTATTCGCATGCAAAAACACAAGTCCAGCATTGGCTTGCCGATTTTGATAGCGGCGCACTGCGCGCTTGGGCGGCGGAACTGGGCATACCCACAATCATCGGCAGCTCAGGGCGTGTGTTTCCGCACGATTTGAAGGCAGCGCCGCTGATGCGCGGCTGGCTAAAACGGCTGCGTACGCAGGGTGTGGCGTTTGTTTACGGGCAAAAATGTATAGCGCTAGCGCCAAACACCGAGAGCACGCGTGATTTCGCACTCACGTTTGTCAACGATCAGGGCATGCACAGCACCTATCGCGCAAAAAGTGTGGTGCTGGCGATGGGCGGCGGCAGCTGGGCAAAGTTGGGCTCGGACGGCAGCTGGGTCGGGATGCTGCGCGCATTAGGCATGCGCGTCGAGGAATTACAGCCCAGTAACTGCGGCTTCACGGCAGCTTGGAGCGCAGCCTTGCAGCGCCACGCAGGTGCGCCCATTAAATCAATATTAGCTCATGTTGCAGGTGCTTTCGCACCTATTCGCGGCGAAGCAATGTTGACTAGCTATGGTTTGGAGGGAAGCTTGGTCTATGCGCTGTCCAGCGCGTTACGGGCGCAGATACTTGGCGAGGGCAGCGCAAAACTGGTGCTGGACTTAGCACCCGATCTAAGTACCTCGCAGCTCAAAGCAGGGTTGAATAATGCCCGCGCCAGCCTGAGCTTGAGTGAAAAACTCAAACGTGTGGCGAAATTATCGCCGGTCAAACTGGCGCTATTTTACGAAGGTATCAGTCCCGAAATCCGGGCCGACTTGGATAAAGTAGCACGGCGCGTCAAGGCACTCTCGCTTCAGTTTGATAGCATGCGCTCGATTGATGAGGCAATCAGCACCGCAGGCGGCGTGGACTGCACGCAATTAACTAGGGATTTAATGGTTCCGAGTATTCCCGGACTATTTTGTGCAGGCGAAATGCTCAACTGGGACGCGCCGACCGGCGGCTATCTATTAAATGCGTGTTTTGCCAGCGGTCAATGGGCGGGCAAGGGTGCGGTGGCATGGTTGGCGGGCTCTAATCCAGCAAGCAATTATTAAGCCTAAAACGCTGAACCAAACGGCAATCTAGTGGGGGTTGTAGAATGCAAAATCAGCTGTTGCGCTTTAGTGTGTACGTATGACGCTTATCAATCCAAAACCCGAACCTGCTGCTTGGTGGAAAGCGATTTTGCTCGCCGCCGTTGTGCTTGCTGCCAATTTATCTGCCTGGGCTTATCTGCATTGGCCTCAGGCAGCACACAATTTTGACGGCAAACTGGATGGCATGGCGTATTCGCCTTTTCGCCGTGACCAAAGCCCTTTGGAGGGTAAATTTCCCAGCGTCGAACAAGTGCGCGAGGATTTGAAAGCGCTGGCGCCCTTTACCAAAGCGATTCGTATTTACAGTCAAGGTGAAATACCGCAACTACCCGCGATTGCCGCTGAGTTTGGTTTAGATGTCAATGCAGGTGCTTGGATTAACGCCAGCGAAGTTAATTCCGAGCATGAATTAGCCCTGCTGATTGACGCCGCCCGCCGCTATCCGAATATCAAGTTAGCCATCGTCGGCAACGAAGCTATTTTGCGCGGCGATGTCAGCATGGACAAAATGATCGAGTATTTGGATCGTGCCCGTGCCCAAATAGAGGTGCCGGTATCTACCGCTGAAAACTGGGACTTCTGGTTAGGCGCGCCTGAATTAGCCGCGCATGTGGATTACATCGCGGTGCATTTATTACCGTATTGGGAGGGCGTACCGGCATCGCAGGCTTTAAAGCGCGCCAGCGAGCGCTTGGCGCAGATTCAAGCGCGTTTTCCCGGCAAACGCATTGTCGTGACTGAATTTGGCTGGCCCAGTGCCGGGGAGCGCTTTTTAAAGTCGCGCGCAGATTTGGTCACGCAGGCGCTTTTTGTGCGCCAATTGGCGAACCATCTGCGTGCAGAACATGTGGACGGTTATTTAATGGAGGCAATTGATCAACCTTGGAAGGCGGGGATTGAAGGCCGTGTCGGCGCTTACTGGGGCATGTTTGATGCCGCCCGCCAGCCCAAATGGACGCTCACTGGCGTGCTGCCATCAAACCCAAATTGGCATTTGAAGGCATTGCTGTCAAGCTGCTTGGCACTGCTGCCGATTATTTTATTTGCGCGTCGCTTTGGGCGCTTTTACTGGTACGGTCGGCTATTTTTTGCCGGCTTGGTGCAAGCTGGCTTTACGCTATTGGTGTGGCTGACTTTTATACCGGGCGAATTTTATTTAGGCTGGCTAGATTGGACGATGTTTCTGATTCTATTTCCGGCACAAATTGCTATGGTCGGCATTATCTGGATGGCTGGATTTGAATTCACCGAGGCGGTAGCGCAAAAGCACTGGCTGCGCCGCTTTGATTTGCGGCCTTTGCCACCCGGTGCCGTGCAGCCGCGCGTTTCGATTCATTTGGCTTGCCACAATGAGCCGCCCGATATGGTCATGCTGACACTCGATTCGCTGGCCGCGCTGGACTATGACAATTTTGAAGTATTGGTAGTCGACAACAATACCGAGAATGAGGATATCTGGCGGCCGGTGCAGGCGCATTGCGAAAAGCTAGGGGCGCACTTTCGCTTTTTCCATTTGCGCCCGTGGCCAGGATTCAAAGCCGGTGCGCTAAATTTTGCCCTGAAAGAGACGGACCCAGCCGCGTCGATTGTAGCCGTAGTAGACAGCGATTACGCGGTGCGGGCGGACTGGTTGCGCGGCCTAGTCGATTACTTCTCTGAGGAAAAAGTTGCGGTTGTGCAATGCCCGCAGGCGCACCGCGACTACGAACACAATGCGTTTCGGCGCATGTGCAATTTTGAATATGACGGTTTTTTTCGCATCGGCATGCACCATCGCAATGAGCGCAACGCGATCATTCAACATGGCACGATGACGATGGTGCGCAAAAGCGCCCTGAATGAAGTGGGCGGCTGGGCCGAATGGTGTATTTGCGAAGATGCGGAGCTGGGCTTGAAACTCATTGCGGCAGGTTACGCAACTGTGTATGTCGATGAGTTGACCGGCCGTGGTTTAACCCCTGCCGACTTCACAGCTTACAAATCACAACGCTTCCGCTGGGCCTTTGGTGCGATGCAAATTTTGCGCGCGCACGGCGGCAAAATGATTGGCAAGAGCACTCTAGACTTGGGCCAGCGCTATCATTTCTTGACGGGCTGGTTTGGCTGGTTCGCGGATGCGCTGCATTTGATTTTTACGGGTATGGCGCTGTTTTGGACGGTGGGCATGCTGATCGAACCTGAGTTGTTTGCCATGCCCTTACAGCTGTTTTTGATTCCGGTGCTGGGTTTTTGCCTGCTCAAAGCGTTTTTCGGCGTCGTACTGTACCGGGTGCGCGTGCCCTGCACATGGCGCGATTGCTTAAGTGCATCAATGGCCTCTATGGCGTTGGGCCACGCCATTGCGCGCGGTATTCTCAAAGGCCTAGTCAGCAAAGCCCACCCTTTTGAACGTACCGCAAAATCACGGCGATTGCGCCGTAAGCCCAACGCCATTACCGCCGTGCGCGAAGAAGCGGCGCTGCTCATTGGGCTCATTGCTGCGATCATAGGCGTCGCGGTGGTGATTGGCCCGACTCAACCGGAGGCGGACTTGTGGATCGCTATTTTGATCGCGCAAGCATTGCCGTACTTAGCGGCGGTATTGACCGCTCGCATTGCGGCCAACTCGGGTGAAGCGGCTGGCTAGCGCGAGATTTTTTATGCTTCACCTCGGCCTGGAACTGCTGAAAGGCGCTGGCTTGGTCAGGAACTTGAAGTTCAGGTTAGCGCTGGCCTGATATAGTCAGGCCCATTAAAAATTTCAGGGTTGATTAAATGCTCAAAGCACGCACTTTAAAAAGCCTTTTTAGCCTGTTGCTAATTGGCCTGTTACTAACCGCAGCTTTGCCAGCATTTGCGAGTTCAGTGCCAGCAGATCACGCCGATATGGCGCCGAAAGTAATTGCGTGGCGGCGTGATTTTCATCAGCACCCTGAGCTTGGCAATACTGAGGTGCGCACCGCCGCAATCGTTGCGAAACATCTGCAAGCGCTAAGGATGCAAGTGCGCACCGGCATTGCGCACACGGGCGTTACTGGCATTCTCAAGGGCGCGCGTCCAGGGCCACGCATTGTGCTGCGCGCGGATATGGACGCGCTGCCGGTGAAAGAGGAAACCGGCCTTTCGTTCGCGTCAAAAGTCACCAGCAGCTATCGTGGTCAACCGGTCGGCGTGATGCACGCGTGTGGTCATGATGCGCATGTGGCAATTTTAATGGCGGTTGCGGAAATTCTAAGCTCAATGCGCGCGGATTTAGCGGGTGAAGTCATGTTTGTATTTCAGCCTGCCGAAGAAGGCCCGCCGGAAATTGGGCAGCCTTTTGGGGCGGCGCTGATGCTTGAGGAAGGTGTGTTTAAGAATTTTAAGCCAGATGCAGTTTTTGGTTTGCATGTTTGGGCCGCACTTCCGGTGGGCAAAGTCGGCTATCGCAGTGGCCCGACGATGGCGGCGGCAGACGAATGGACGCTGCGGATCCAGGGGAGACAATCGCATGGTTCACGTCCTTGGGACAGCGTTGACCCAATTACGGTTGCTGCACAAATCCAAATTGCGGCGCAAAGCATCATCGCGCGTCAAATCGACATTGTGCGCTCGCCGGTCGTGCTGACCACGGGTGCGATCATGGGCGGCGTGCGTTACAACATTATTCCCGATCACGTCGATATGACCGGGACTTTGCGCACGTTTGACCCGGCGGTGCGCCTGGATGTCATTAAGCGCTTCGAACGCACGGCTAAATCCTTAGCGCAGGCGAGTGAAGCCAGCGCTGAGCTGCGCGTGTCCGTCACCGCACCATTAACGACAAATGACGCCAAATTGAGCGAGCAGGGTGGTGCCTCGCTGCGTCGGGTTTTAGGGGATTCGGCGGTCGTTGAAATGCCTTTGCTCACCATCGCTGAGGATTTTTCTCAATACGCCGCAGCAGCGCCAAGCTTCTATTATTTTGTCGGTTCCACGGCCCCCGAAATTGATGTGCGCAAAGCACCCAGCAATCATTCGCCGCTTTTTATGCTGGACGAGCGTGCGCTAATGATTGCGGTGAATACTTTGACCCAGGTTAGTTTAGATGCTTTAGCGGCACACTGATCCGCACGTCCCTAGCTTGATCTATTTGCCAATCACCACAGCTGAGTTTTAACCAAGTAGCCAGATTTTGTGTCATTGCCGCGCTCTGGCTTTCGCTTTGCTGCAAAAATGCGCTCGCTTGCCGTAAAAGCGTGAGCGCGTATTGCAAATCAAGCGCGGGCGCTAGATTTTGTTTACTCAACTTTTGCCCGTCCTGACCCATTACCAACGGCAAATGCGCATAGGTGGGAGTGGGGTAGCTTAATAATTGCTGGAGATAAATTTGACGCGGCGTGGCATCTAACAAATCTGCGCCGCGTACAATTTCGGTCACGCCCGTGAAAGCGTCATCCACCACGCAGGCAAGCTGATAGCTGGGCAGATTGTCGCTGCGCCAAAGCACGAAATCACCGACCTCCTCGCCTAAATTTTGGCTATAGGTGCCGCAAATTTCGTCTTCAAAGCTTATTTCAAGCGCGGGTGCCAGCAGACGCCAGCTCGGTTGATTGCGACTTTTGCTGGCGCAGCGGCCCCGATGCGGCGCCCCGGCGAGCTGCGAACGCGTGCAAAAACAGGGAAAGGCGTGGCCGGACTGAATGAGCTGTTGTAGCGTATGGCGATACGCCTCAATTCGGCGGCTTTGAAACAAAATTGGCGCATCTGCATGCATTCCAACGGTATTGAGCGCGCTCAAAATTTGCAGACTTGCCCCCGGCGGCTCGCGTGGCGGATCAATATCTTCGATGCGCACCAGCCATTGCCCAGCTTTGGATTTGACGTTTAAATAGCTGCCCAGTGCCGCAACTAACGAGCCAAAATGCAGCGGGCCAGTCGGGGAGGGCGCAAATCGGCCAATGGAGGTTGACGGCGCATTATTTTTTAACCCAGAACTTAAGCCTGGGCCTGCAGTTTCCATATGCCGCTCACAGTGGCTACGGTGCGCTCATCGGTGAATAATTCGCCGTTCGCAAAGATCAGTTCACGCGTGCGGCGCAGCATTATGCCCTCACCGTAGAGCCAGATGCCCGCTTTGGCGGCGCTTAAAAATTGCACATTCAGAGTCACCGCAGCAAATCGAAGCTCGTGCCCGATTTCATCGCCAATCGCCCGGTATAGGGCAAAATCAGCAAAAGTTGCGATCACACCGCTGTGTACAACTCCTTCTGGGTTCAAATGTCGACTTTCTAGTGCCAGCGCCCTACGCATGCCGGAATGGAGTCGAACTTCGTAAAATGGCCCCACTTGACTTGAAAAGCCCGGCTGCTGAGGGCTAATTTTTAGTCTGGGACGGGCAGGGGCGCGCTCGGTCGTGATCATTTCAGGGTAAGTTGCTTCGTTCATGGGCAGATAGTAACGATATTTAACTTCGTGTTGGGTGTCATTTTATGTGCCGCAGCTTTTACGCTGAGGCTTTGGGTATACTCCGGTCCCTTTTCCCCTAACTCCTAAATTCATGGACTTCCTAATTCCAAGTGCGTATGCCCAAGCGGCCGGTGCGCCTGCACCGGGGGGCAGCTTTTTGACGTT
>JAYUUS010000166.1:0-11641 GCA_043754435.1 Rhodanobacteraceae bacterium | reverse complement strand
GCGATGAGTTGGGCGACTTCGCCAAACACCGCCATTTGCTGTGCGGGCGTGGCATTGCGAAACCAAAACGCCAGCCAAAAGCCGCGTAAAGTGATGTCGCGAAACACGAATGACGAGGGTGAGACGATGCAGGGCTCGCCGCTCATCATGCCGTAGTTGACCAACGTGCCGCCTTGCGCCAAACACATCGCTAAGTTGTCCGTGGATTTGCCGCCCACTGCATCAATGCCTAAGCGAATTGCGGCACCGCCGGTGGCTGCGGCAACGCGCTTTGCTAAGCCGCTGCCTTCGACCAATACGACATCGCCACCATGAGCCTGAACGCCGACAACCGCGGATTCGCGGCGCACGATGTTGACGGTTTTAAGGCCGCGAATTTTTGCCAGCTGGATTAAATACGCGCCGACGCCGGAATTGGCGGCGTTTTGAATCACCCATTCGCCGGGTGCCAGATCGACAAACTCAGACAGCATCAAGGAGGCGGTGGGCGGATTCACCGTCATCATCGCCAATTGCTGCGGGTCAGCGTCATTTGGCAAGGGCATTAGCCGCTTGGCGTCGGCGACAATGTGCGTCGCCCAAGTGCCGCTGCCGACCGGCAACAATACCGTTTGGCCAACCGCAGGCGAGCTAACATCGGGCCCTAACTGCACCACTTTGCCAACACCTTCATTGCCACCCACCGCAGGCAGCGGCGGCAGTTGCCCGTACAGGCCGGTTAAGGTCAACACATCCGATGGGTTGATGGGTGCGGCCAGCACCTGAATCAGCACTTGGCCGCTTGTTAAGGGCGCGATTTCAAAATCAACAGCGTCGATAAATTCTTGTGGCGTTGGGCCGCGTTGGCTGTACTGTGCTTTTTGCATTAGAAAATCGTCCTAGGGCAGGTTGGGTGGTTGGAATAGCTTAGCAGGGCTTAAGGAGCTGCGATCGCAAGAGGCTTTCTGGCTTTCTGATGTTTCGAAGGCCACCTCGTGCGTTATTTCGCAAGTTCAGTGTGGTGCTGCAAAGCCTGCGGAATCTGCAACTTCAGGCCTGAAAATCGGGCGAAATCTTGATCGAAACTGACCATCGTGGCGTTGCGCTCAATGGCAATCGCCGCCAGATGCGCATCATTGGTCAGATTTGCTGCCTGCCCCACCGCCAAAATCAGCGTTTGCATAATTTGAAAATGGCGCTGGCCTGGTTCTGGGGTCGATACGTTTGGATGCTTCAGCCACTGATCGACGTGAGCCAAACACTGCGATGCCGAGAGCCTAATTTTTAAAATATTGGGCAACGTCGTGATTCTGATAAATCCGATAATGCTCAACCAGGGCAAACCAATTTCCTCTGGAGACCGCAGCTTTGCCTCAACAAAGCTGCGCGCAATTGAATGCATCGGCGAATCCGCATTGACCGCATAGACCAATACGTTAGTGTCCAAGATAATCATCGGTTATCACGCAATTTCTGCATGAAATATTCCTCCTCCTGCTCCTGATCAATTTTTTTAATATCGCTCCATGCTAGCCCATCAACCAAACCGCCCGAGTGATGCGGTGCTAAAAAAAAGGGCACGTCAAGCGCCGTTTTTTTGCTTTCCCGAAGCGCGCGCTTCAATAAATCGTTTATTACTGACTTGAATGACTTTCTGGTTTCAAATGCAATGCGTTCAAGCTCAGTCGCAACGTCATCTTCTAGGGTAACGGTGGTGCGCATAGTCGCTCCAAATAGTTGAATGTCATCAAAGCATAGCATCAAAGCATCAAAAATTCCGCAATCACGGTCGCTCGATTGGCTAAGGCAGCCGCGTAACCCGCATTTGCCGATAGTCCTTGATGGCTCCCGCCTTCAGATAAGCAACTAGCGCGTCGCGGTCTAGACCGGCGCTGGCAATCACGGTTTTGCCAATGAGCTGCGTTTGCCCGCTGCCACCGCCGACCAGATAGTTATTGAGCGCGACACGCAAACGATCATTGGGCTGAATCGGCTTGCCGTTCAAACGCATGGAATCGGCGATCACGCGGTTGCCGGGTGCGGCGCTGGCCGAGACGCTGTAGTGCAATGAACGCGACGCAATAATGTGATCGCTACTGTCTAGAGGTTGCTCTAACACCGCTTTTAGCTCGGTGCCGGTCAGCTCAAGCACCTGAATTTCATTGCCAAACGGATGCACGCTATAAATATCGCCATACACAATTGGCGTGCCGGACTCGGGCCCACTGTAGGGGCTGGGTGGCAAATCGGTGCGCACGCCGCCCTTATTGACCAGCGCAATCACCGCGCTGCCGGTGTCACTGCCTTGAGCTGCGGCCAGCTGAGCGTCGCTGACCAAGCGGGTTAAGTCTGACTCGCCCGCGCTATCATCGCTGCGGGTTACCGTGTCGGCCAGCGTCCCCACAGGCTGCTGGGCAACTGCATTGGTGGCATTTTGCGCCGTTTCAACCAGCGCCTGTAGCTTTGGATCGGGCGTAATCGTGCTGGTGTCGATCAGCACATTGTTGGCCGACTTACTGATAATTTCACCGCTCGTGCGGTCAATTTTGAGCTGCACTTGCGTCAATAAATGCCCGTAAGATGCGCCTTGGGTGAGCAGTATTGGCCCCAAATTGCAGATATAGGCGCGGTGTGAATGCGCGCTCAGCAGTACGTCAACCTCTGGGTCTAAAGCTTGGCCTAGCGCCAAAATCGGCCCTTTGAGGCCTGCGCAGTTAGTAGGGTCGACCTTGCCCTCGAATACCGCGCCCAAATGCACCATCACCACAATGCTGCGTATGCCCTGCGCTTTTAGTTTGGCAACTTCGTCGTTAATGCCCTGTACTTCTGCCGTAAATTTTAGCCCGGCGACATTTTTCGCTAACGTGATGCTCGGGGTTTCGGTTAAATCGGCACCGACAAAGCCGACGCGCACGCCCTCAATCGTCGCCGTGGCGCTGGCGGGCAGGATTGTGGTGCCGGTTTTGGCGTCAAAAACATTGCTGGCTAAGTATTGGAACTTGGCACCCGTGAACGGCCGGCCCTGCACGCAGCCGGTGCTTGGGCAGCCGCCGTGAATCAAGCGCATCAGCGTCTCTAGTCCATGGTCAAATTCGTGATTGCCAAGCGACGAATAGCGCAATCCTAGCGCGTTGAGCGACTCGATAGCGGGCTCATCCTGCAAAAGTGCCGACACCAATGGGCTGGCACCGATCATATCGCCGACGCCGACTACTAAAGAGTTGTGCTTATCACGACTGAGTTCATTGATTTTAGTCGCTAAATACGCCACGCCACCGGCTTGCACCTTGCCTTGGGTGATGCCGGGCTCTTCAAAGCTGCTCGGGTTTAGGAAGCCGTGGAAGTCATTGAGCGCTAATAGTTGCAGATCGATGGGGTTTTTTTGCAAATCTGCGCTGGGGCTAATGGCATCTTGTTTAATGAGTGCTTGGCTGCACGCGCCCAACAGCGCGCAGGCAGCAATGATTGGTAAACGCATGGGTTTTAGGCCTTAAATTAAAGTGTGCAACGTTTTGGATTAATAAATAGTTTGAGATTAACAAATGCTGTGGTTAAGCTCGCCCACGCCGTCAATGCGCCCGATCAGCACATCACCGCGCGCCAATGCGCCGACGCCAGCGGGCGTGCCGGTGAAGATTAAATCGCCAGCAGACAAGCAAAACAGCTTGGAAAGCTCATGAATAATTTCGGGCACCGACCACAGCAAGTCGGCAATATCAGCCGTTTGCCGACGTTTGCCGTTGACATCTAGCGTAATCGCACCCGCACTTGGGTGCCCGATAGTGGCCGCCGCCGCAATTGCGGAAACCACTGCCGACTGATCGAAAGCCTTGGAAATATCCCAAGGTAAGCCCGCATGTTTTGCCTCTAGCTGTAAATCTCGACGCGTCAAGTCATTGCCAACGGCATAGCCGAAAACATGACTAAGTGCCTGATCTATGGCGATATTTTCCCCACCCGAATGCAGGGCTACGACTAGCTCGATTTCAAAGTGTAGGTTTGCAGTTGCGCTCGGGTAACGCGTTGCGTGGCCGTCGGCTACTACCGCGTCAGTGGGTTTGGTAAAAAATACCGGGCGCTGCCCGCGTTCCGGGCTGGCACCCATTTCTTTGGCATGCTCGGCGTAATTGCGGCCTACGCAAAACACTCGGCGCACGGGAAAGCGCTGCTCAGAGTGCAAAATCGGCACGCTGATGGGCTGCGGCGGCGGGAAAATATAGCTTGGCATTGCGTGCGATCCAAAGTGACTGTGCCTGAGCGTGTACTATTGCAGGCCACTATTTCAACTTCTGCATGCTTGTGAACTCAATTATTCCGTCTGCGGAGCTTTCGTCGCATTTGCTGTCCAACAATTCCCCTGCCGCCAAAGTGATTCCATCGACCTTGATTGCCGGTGTCAAACAGCTGGGTGAAGACAAAATTTCTCGGTCGCCAGTCAGTTTTGAAGACGCGCCAAGGCTGCGCAAGCCGTCTTGGATTCGGGTGCGTTTGCCCGCGGGCAACAGTGTCGACCGGCTAAAAGCCAAGCTGCGCGAAAATGCCCTGGTCACGGTGTGCGAAGAAGCCTCGTGCCCCAATATTCACGAGTGTTTTAGCAAGGGCACCGCAACCTTTATGATTTTGGGTTCAGTGTGTACGCGCCGCTGCTCGTTTTGCGACGTCGCTCATGGCCGCCCAAAGCCACCCGATGCCGACGAGCCTGCCAATTTGGCGAAAACTATCCGCGAAATGGCGCTGCGTTACGTGGTTATTACCTCAGTGGATCGGGATGATTTGGCCGATGGCGGCGCCGCGCATTTTGTCCGCTGCATTGAAGAAACGCGTGCTGCTGCCCCTAATATCGTCATTGAGGTGTTGGTGCCGGATTTTCGCGGCAAGGGCCGAATGGATCGTGCTTTGGCGGTGTTAAAAATCGCGCCACCCGATGTGTTTAACCACAATCTTGAAACCGTATTGCGCTGCTACCCGGACGTGCGGCCGGGTGCCGATTACGCTTGGTCACTAAAACTATTGCAAAAATTTAAAGCGCAGCACCCGGACGTACCGACCAAGTCTGGAATCATGCTGGGCTTGGGCGAAACCCGTGAAGAAGTGCTTGAGGCTTTGACGCATTTACGCGCTCACGACGTGGATATCGTTACGCTAGGTCAATATTTACAGCCGACGCCCGCGCATCATCCGGTGATGAAATACTGGACGCCAGAGGAATTCACCGAGTTCAAAGTTTTGGGGGAAGCGATGGGGTTTGCACACATTGCCAGCGCGCCGTTGGTGCGTTCTAGCTACCACGCTGACGAAGTGGCGCACGCGATGATTCATGGCGGAAAAGTGTCAATTCCGTTAGCTCTGGCAAAACCGCAAGCGCAAAGTTGATCGAATGAAGTATGGAAATGTGCCTGACGTAGAACTTTTATTGCACTTGCACGTCCGACCATTCTTGAACTTGCTGCGGTGCGCCCGTAGTTTTTGGTAGTTCTAATGCCACTGTTTACTGCTTAGTTATCTGATTTAATCTGCGGCACAACTGTCACTGATTTAATTTTTACGATCTTTTTAGGGAAGCTCATGTTTAAACCTCTCGCTTCAGCAATCGCACTTGCCTTTACGCTGTCGGGCTCAATGCTGTCAGGCCCGGCATTTGCAAAAAACGCGCCCGTCGCACTTGAGCCTTCGCTGGCACAGCAGCAGGCGGCGATTTGGTCCTCGCGCCTATTGCCTAGAATGCACTACCGCGCGGTGCCGCTTGATGATGCGATGAGTGCCGACATTTATAAGCGCTTGATTGAATCCTACGATAGCGAGCACTGGTTTTTTACGGAAGCCGATATTAAAGGTTTTGATAAGTACAAATATGCATTGGACGATGCGATTTCCGAACAGAATCTAAGCGCGCCGTTCGAGGTTTTTAAGCTTTACAAAAAGCGCGTTGCCGAACGTACCGCTTTTGCGCGCGCGCTGGTCAAAAAGCCGTTCGACTTCACCGTCAATGAGCGCTATGAGTTTAACCGTGAGAAAGCGACATGGGCAAAAAGCACGAAAGAGCTAGATGACTTGTGGCGCAAGCGCATTAAAAACGATGCACTGCGCTTGCAGTTGGCGGGCAAGCCAGCGGCGGCGATCACCAGCACGCTGGATAAGCGCTATGCCGAGTTTCTAACGCGGATTGACGAGCTGGATGGCGATGATGTTTTTTCCATTTTTCTAAACGCTTATGCCACCTCAATTGAGCCGCATACCAACTACTTAAGCCCGCGCGCGAGCGAAAATTTTGACATGCAGATGCGCCTGTCTTTAGAAGGCATCGGCGCATTGCTGCAGCGCGATGGCGACTACACCACCATTGCTTCCGTCGTTAAAGGCGGGCCAGCGGCGCGCCAAGGCGAGCTAAAAGATTTTGATCGCATTGTCTCGGTTGCCCAAGGCGAAACCGGTGAGCCGGTGGATGTTGTGGGTTGGCGCGTAGATGATGTGGTGGAGCTGATTCGCGGTAAGCGCAATACTGTTGTGCGCCTAGAAGTTTTGGGCGCAGATCAGTCCGCAGCCAGCAAAACCCACGTCGTCAAAATAACCCGGGATAAGGTCAAACTGGAAGAACAGGCGGCGAAAAAGCGCGTCGTGGAATACGTTGAAAACGGCCAAAAACACAAAATTGGTGTTATTTCTTTGCCTGGGTTTTATCTGGACTTTGCCGCACGCGCCAGTGGCGACCCTGACTATCGCAGCTCTACGCGCGACGTGAGCGTGTTGATTAGCGAACTCAAAAAAGAAAATGTTGAGGCCCTGTTGATCGACTTGCGCGACAACGGCGGCGGCGCGCTGTCGGAAGCGACAGAGCTGACTGGCCTGTTTATTGACAAGGGCCCGGTTGTACAAGTGCGTAATTCCCAAGCCAGCGTGGAGGTTTACGAGGACCCAAACGCAGGCGTCGTCTGGGGTGGGCCGATGGCGGTAATGGTCAATCGCGCTTCTGCGTCGGCGTCTGAGATTTTTGCAGCGGCGATTCAAGACTATGGCCGTGGCTTGATCCTGGGTGAAAACACTTTTGGCAAAGGCACAGTGCAGCAAATTATCGAGCTGGATCGGGTCAGTAATTCCAAAAATGGCCCGCTCGGTGAGCTAAAAATGACGATTCAGCAGTTTTTCCGCGTTAATGGCGGCTCAACTCAGCATAAAGGCGTGGTGCCGGACATCGCCTTCCCAAACACGATTGACCCAAAAGAATTTGGCGAATCAAGTTATGACAACGCCTTGCCGTACACCGAAATTCCGCCCGCAAAATTCGTGCGCACCAACGATACAAAATCTGCCGATGTGGTGGCATTAACGGAGCGCTTTAAAAAGCGTGCCAGCACCGACGTCGAATATGGCTTTTTGCTGGAAGACATTGCTGATCGGGTAAAAGCGCGGGCCGAATCGTCGGTGTCGCTGTTGCTCAGCGCGCGTAAAACCGAGCGCGATGCGCTAGAGTTGAAGCGTCAAGCGCGGCTGAAGGCTCGGGTTGCGTTGGGTGATGGTAATGCCGCTGCAAAAACCGGTGAGTTAGACGATGGTTTAGATGGTGCTGAGCGGCGTCTTGCGGAGCGCAAGAAAGCTGAAACCGAGGAGGAGAAAAATCCAAACGATCCGTATCTGAATCAAGCGACGCACATTTTAGGCGATGTGGTGGCGATGAATGATCCAAAACGGCGCGTCGCGATGCTGGCACCGAATGCCAAGAAGTAGTTCAAAACGGCCGCTTTTATTAGCGGCTGTTTGGTTTGGGCAGCTGTTTTTTACGCGTGTCTGCAGCGCGCAAGACTTTCCGAGCGACGAACAAGTTCGGGTTCAGGCAGCAAACTTGCCCGCTGCCATTCTGGTCTTGAAGGTGCTACCTGCGGCCACCAATGTAGCTACTGTTCGCCCCCTCGCACCAAAATTAGTGCCACCCAGCCTGCCCGAACCTACGGCAGTAGGGCCGATTAAGATACTGGGCGTAAGCGTCATGCCGGGCACCCGCGCGCAGCTGAGTTGGCGCAGTTCGGCGATGGGTTTTGGTGATGTGGGCTCGCCCGTGACGGTTATCAACGGCAAATCCGCCGGACCTGCGCTGTGTTTAACTGGCGGCGTACACGGCGATGAGCTTAATGGCATCGAAGTCGTCAATAGAATTTTGCGCAAACTCGATGCCAAAACCTTGGCGGGTGCCGTGATTGCGGTGCCGGTGGTCAATGTCGGTGGTTTTCAGCGAAATTCGCGCTATTTGCCGGATCGGCGTGATTTAAATCGCTATTTTCCCGGCAACTCTAGGGGCAGTGCGGCCAGTCGATTGGCTTACGGGTTCTTTCAGTCGGTGATTTTAGGCTGTGATTACTTGGTCGATTTCCATACCGGCAGCTTCGAGCGCTCGAACCTGCCGCAGGTGCGCGGGAATTTGCGGATTCGCGAAGTGCTGGAGTTCACCCGCAATTTTGGTGCCACGACCGTGCTGCATTCAGTGGGCACGCACGGCATGTTGCGCACCGCAGCCGTCGAGGCGGGCATTCCGGCGGTGACGTTTGAGCTGGGTGCACCGGTTCGCTTGGAGCAAAAGGAAATTGAATTTGGCGTGCGCGCGGTCGAAACCTTACTGAGTAAACTGAATATGAGCTCCGGCTTGAAAGTGTGGGCGCAGCCGCAGCCGGTGCTGTACCGCGCGACTTGGCTGCGCACCAATCAAAGTGGCCTGTTGATCTCCCAGGTCAACTTAGGCGATCAAGTGGTTTCAGGCCAGCCGTTGGGCACGGTGCGGGACCCGCTATCGGGTGCGGAATCAATTATTTTGGCAACGCTGCCCGGAAAAGTGATTGGTTTAGCGCTCAATCAACAGGTCATGCCAGGCTATGCGGTGTATCACTTGGGCGTGGAATCTTCCGAGGCGGAAGTGATGCTGAGTGCCCTCAACCCGCGCCTGCTTTCGCGCGGCAGCGCTTCTGATGTTGAGCCGACGGATACTATGCAGGAGTCCGATCCAGATGAGGATGAGGATGTGAGCGATGTTGATGCTGAGCGTTAAACCTTTGTTATTCCAATTCCAAATCATTCGGCTAACTTCGTTGTCTCGCTCCGGTCTCCTAGACGCACATTTAATACGCGTGCGCCCCCGTTGGCGTCGTTGTGGCTTGTTGAATAATTACCGCTGTCTCACTCAAATAATCTGGAGGTCGCCTGATTATGCAACCCGCAAACTAAACGTCACCGGCCCATCATTGACCAGCTCTACCTGCATATCCGCGCCAAAAACGCCGGTCGCCACGCGCGCGTGCGCATCGCGCGCCGTACTGACCAAGGCATCGAACAGCCGTTTGCCTTCTTCGGGTGCGGCGGCGGGGGTGAAGCTTGGCCGCAAGCCGGAGTTGGTATCGGCCGCAAGCGTAAATTGGGAAACTAACAGCAAGCCACCATCAATGTCTTTCAGGGACAAATTCATTTTGCCCGCGTCGTCAGAAAATACGCGATAGCGCATAAGTTTGTGCAGCAATTTGTTCACTAGCGTATCGCTGTCGCCGCGTTCAATCGCGATGAATGCCAGCAGGCCCGCCTCAATTTCCCCCACGCAAGCGCCTGCCACCGTTACCCGCGCCCGTTTGACGCGCTGGATCAGAGCGATCATTACCGACTAATTGGCGCGGCGGCGCAAGTAATTCAGTAAGTCCATGCGCGTGATCAGGCCTAAAAATTTGTCCTGCTTTTTAATGATCGCCACTTGCCCAAGATCGAAAATGGGCATCAGCTCGCTAATTGGTGCTGTCACTTCTACATAGGTGAGCTTGCTGACCATTGCGGTCGAAACCGGGTCGCGAAAACGGCTTTCGTCGCCGTAAACATGCATTAAAATATCGGATTCATCGACGATGCCGACAATTTCGCTCGCACTCATCACCGGCAGTTGCGATACGTCATATAGCTTCATGCGCTGATATGCCACTGTTAGCGCGTCTTCCGGTTTGACCGTCACGGTGTCGCGCTGTGCATAAGGGCGCACGATCAAATCGCGTAAATCGCCAAACTCTTCCCGATCTAGAAAGCCGTTGTCCAGCATCCAATAATCGTTGTACATCTTCGATAAGTATTTATTGCCGGTGTCACACACGAAAGCGACGACCTTTTTAGGCGTCGTTTGCGCGCGGCAGTAGCGCAATGCAGCGGCGATCACAGTGCCGGTGGACGAGCCGCCGAGCACGCCTTCTTTCATCAAAAGCTCGCGCCCGACATGGAAACTTTCTTTATCGCCGATCGCATAAGCCACGCGCACGCGGGAAAAATCGCCAATCGCGGTCAAATAGTCCCCGCCAATACCTTCCACCGTCCAACTGCCACCTTGTTTATCCAGCACGCCTTCATTGACGTACTTGCTTAACACCGAGCCCTGTGGGTCGGCGAGCACCAAATCCACATGCGGTGCGGCGCGTTTGAAAAACCGCGTCAAGCCGGTCAAGGTGCCGCCGCTGCCTACACCAAACACAATCGCATCCATTTGGTGCTGCATTTGATTCCAAATTTCCGGCCCTGTGCCAAATTCATGTGCGTAAGGGTTGCTGGGGTTGGCAAACTGGTTGATGTAATAGCTATTCGGGGTTTGCTCGGAAATCGTGCGCGCCAAGTCTTGATAATATTCCGGGTGGCCCTTGCCGACGTCCGAGCGGGTCAACACGACTTCCGCGCCCATTGCCTTAAGGTTGAAGATTTTTTCGCGGCTCATTTTGTCGGGAATCACCAAAATCAAGCGATAGCCTTTTTGTTGCGCCACTAACGCCAGCGCCAAGCCGGTGTTGCCGGCCGTGCCTTCAACAATGGTGCCCCCAGGCTTTAGCTGGCCGCTGCGCTCAGCTTGTTCGATCATCGACAGGCCAATCCGATCTTTAATCGAGCCGCCGGGATTGATGTTTTCCATCTTCAAATAAAGCTCACATAGGCCTGTATCTAAACGCTGTGCCTTGACCATCGGCGTGTTGCCAATGAGTTCTAAAACTGAGTTATGAATGGTCATTTGGATACGCCGCCGTAAAAATTGGCGCAAAGGTGCCGAAACTGCCCGGCTTAAGCAAGTTTGAGGGCGTTTGGACGGCTAGGCTGCTTAAATTGCCGGACGAGACCTCGTTAGAGGCGCACAGCACAGACGAGGTTGTGCATGGTTCGAAGGTATGGTTGAAACAACGCCAATAAAGCACCGAAAAATTCATTCTCTAGCGGGTAAACTCCGCGCATGAGCCAATCCGCCGCAATTCAAGTGACACCAAAACCCAGCTTTCGCGCCTATTGGCAGCTGACGAAACCGCGCGTGGTGGCATTAATCGTGTTTACGGCGGTGGTCGGTATGTTGCTGGCCGTCCCCGGCTTGCCGCCGTTGCACCTCATGTTTTTAGGGTCGGTGGGTATTTGGCTGGCGGCGTCGTCAGCGGCGGCGATCAATCATTTGTTGGACGCGCGCATCGACGCGAAAATGATGCGCACCAAGCACCGGCCGTTACCTACGGGTGGCTTATCTGAGCGCCAGGCGCTGATTTTTGCCTTGAGTTTAGGCGCGGTGAGCATGGTGATCTTGGGTGTTTGGGTAAATGTGCTGACCGCCGTGCTCACATTCGCCTCATTGATGGGCTATGCCGTGGTTTATACGGTGTGGCTAAAGCGCGCGACGCCGCAAAAC
>JAYUUS010000165.1:0-3847 GCA_043754435.1 Rhodanobacteraceae bacterium | reverse complement strand
TGTTACTAATCGAAGATCACGCGGATTTTGCCGCCAACGTGTGGCAGTTTTTGGAACGTCGTGGTTTTCAAATGGATCATGCGGCAAATGGTGCTATGGGGTTGAAAATGCTGACCGAGGCGGTATTTGACGTGGTAATTCTTGATTTGGGCCTGCCGCTCATGGACGGTTTAGCCGTGTGTAAGGCGGCGCGCGCTCGCGCTAATCAGGTGCCAATCCTGGCTTTGACCGCGCGTGACCAACTAAGCGATAAATTATCGGGCTTTGATGCCGGGGTTGATGACTATGTGGTCAAGCCCGTAGCCTTGCCTGAGCTGGAAGCGCGGCTGCGTGCGCTGCTGCGGCGTGGCAGCACGACGCCCGCAAAACTAAATTTTGGATCGTTGAGCTTTGATCACATCACCATGACGCTGGTGCGCGATGCACGGACTATTTTGTTGACACCCAAACTTGGGCTATTGTTGAGCACGCTGATGAAGGCCGCACCCTCCGTAGTGAGCCATGCAAGCTTGATTGATGCCGTTTGGGAAGGCGGCGAAGCGGATATCAACGCGTTACATTCGCAAATTAGTAACTTACGCGGACTAATTGACCGACCCTTCCCCTACGCCTTGCTGCAAACTGTGGCAGGGCAGGGTTATGCGCTGCGCGACACGGCCGTGCAAGAGATCGCGAAAAACGGCAGTGTTGATGCGACTTAAACTTATTCACCGAACTGCACTGTATGCGGGTGGGTTGTCCCTATTGGTGTGTCTGCTCGTTAGTTTACTGGCGCTTCTAGCATTTGAATGGCAGGAGAAATCGCTATTAGAAACGGCTTTGCAAGCGGGCGTTGATGAGATGTATGGCGATACCAAGGCCGGCAGATGGCCCGATTTGAACAATTCCCCGCGTGTAGTCTCGGCGGTGGCTAAGCTAGAGGATTTACGCACTGTACCTGCAGCCTTGCGACAATTGCCGTTGGGCCAGACTGAATTTGAATCCGGCGACTACGCAGAGTTTGAGGTGTTAGTGCGTCAAATTGACGACTATCGCTACTACTACGGCATTAACATTGCCCCTTCAGAGCGCAGCGAAGCAAGCATCGTCCGAATCGCGATTTTTTTGTTGTTCAGCGCGGTTACGATTTCGGCGCTGATGGGTTGGTTGTTTGCGCGACAGTTGGTGCGTCCATTAAGTGCCGTCGCCCAAGCGATTGGTGAGATCGACAAATCTTTGTACAGCATGCCGTTGGCACGCCAAAATCTAGATGAGATTGATCAAATTGTGATCGCGATCAATAGCTATCAGACGCGTCTGGAGGCGGCTGCCGCCCGTGAGACGGCATTTTTGTCGGATGTAGCGCACGCGCTGCGCACGCCGGTGGCGGTGATTCAAAGCGGTTTGGAGATACTGAGCCACGAGATTTGCAATCCTGAATCAATTGCCGTGTCGCCTGATCGGCGAGACTTGTTTTCCGTGTCGCCTGATCGGCGAGACTTTACGCTGCTAGAACGGGTGCGTCGCAATAGTCAGCAGTTGGTGTTAAAGCTGGATGCGCTCATGCTTTCTGCCCGCAAACAAGAGCTAGACGGGCTTGAGCGTTTAGGCCTTACCGCTGAGGTGGAGCAAGCGATGCGCTATTTGAGCGCGCGTGGCAATACGTCATTTGCGATTGATATTGCCACTGATGTCTATGTCAATGCGCGCGCTGCGGTCTTGCGCTGGGTTATTAGCCAATGCGCCAACAGTTTTAGCGCCTATGAAATCGTTGAGATTAGCTGGCACGCTGGCACGCTGACTTTTTTTGGTAAGGATGCTGTTGATGCGCATTTGCTTTTACCGGAACTGTTACAAGTCGTCTGTGTGCGCGAACGTTGGCAGTTAAGCTTTGCGAGCGCCAGTATTCGGATTGTTTTGCCGCAGAGCTAGCGATTAGGGGAATTTTAGTTAACAGTAATTTGCGGCGCTGTAGTCAGGCTCGCATTCACGCCCTAATCGTGCTTTCGCAATGCCACGCATCTGGTTTTACTCGCTATTGATTTTAATGTTGCGCCCAGCACTTGGCGAATCTGCGTCTGACTCTGGGTCTAAAGATGCGCCCGCAAACTTAGCCGATTGCGCCGCCCAAACCCCCAGCGCTCAGTCACTGCTGGCCGAAGGTGTGCGCATTCGCCACATTATTTTTGCGCCAAGCAATATTTTCGATGACACCAAACCGAGCGAACATAGCCGGTTGTACCAACTAGCCAATCGGCTGCATGTAAAAACCAAGCCCAGCGCATTGCGCGCCCAGCTTTTGTTTGCGGAAGGAGATTTGTATAGCCCGCGTATCTTGCAGGAAACCGCACGTAACCTGCGCACTTTGCGCTATTTGCGTGAGCCGGTATTAACGCCAGTTTGCTATACGCCCGGTTTTGTCGATGTGCGCGTGGAAACACGTGATGTTTGGACGTTGGCACCGACTTTCACTTTCGGGCGCAAAGGCGGCAACAACGCCACATCGTTTGGCATTGAGGACAATAATTTTCTGGGTTTTGGCAAAGCGGTAGAACTTAGTCGGCGCAGCGATCGCAAGCGCGACTCAACGAATTTGAACTATCACGATCCGAATTTGGCGTTTGGACGCTGGACTCTGGATGCCTTAATAGTCAATAGCTCCGATGGGCATAATTTCAACATCCGGATGGAGCATCCGTTCTACGCGCTGGATAGTCGCTGGCAAGCTGTGTTTGGCCTGAGCGATTTCGACGGTGAACAATCGCGCTCGGTGTTTGGCAATGAAATTGATCGATACCGCCAGCAATCTAAGCTGGGTGAAGTAGGCATAGGCTTTTCTAATGGCCTAATCAATGGCTGGAGCACGCGTTATTTCACCGGCCTTCGCTACGAACGGCAGCGGTTTTCACCGCTTCCAAGTTCGACGCTTGCCGTGCCCAAAGATCGAACCTTGGCCTATCCTTACGTTCGCATCGAAGGCATACAGGATGACTTCGCCACCACCTTCAACCAAGACCAGATCGGGCGTACCGAAGATCAGGCATTTGGCATGAATTATTCGCTGGAATTAGGAATGAGCCTGCCAGCATTGGGTGGGGATCGTAATCAGGCATTGCTGCAGGCAAAAATTACCGATGGCTGGCGCATACATGACAAAGAATTTCTGTTTCTAAACGCCTATGCGGATGGCCGATTTATTGGCACCGGCGAAAATCAACGCGTCGGCGTCGGCGCGCGCTATTTTTATCGCCAGTCTGATCGTGCAACTTTTTACGCAGCCGTCAGTGCGGACTACGGACGCAATTTAGACGCCGAATCACCGTTCGTCTTGGGCGGTGAAAATGGCCTGCGCGCCTATCCGTTTGACTATCAATATGGTGATCGTCGCGCCCAGCTGACGCTGGAGGAGCGCATTTACACCGACTGGAAACCGTTCCAGCTTTTTCAAGTTGGGGCTGCGGCATTTGTCGACGTCGCCAAAGTATCGGGTAATTCCCCGGTTCCGGCGGAAAACTTAGGCACCTTAAAAGATATTGGTATCGGCCTGCGCTTAGGCAGTTTGCGGGCTGCGCGCGCAAATTCCCTGCACATCGATTTGGCTTACCCGATGGATGGCAAATCACAGGATCGTGGTCTAGAGTTAATCGTGGAAACCCGAACCTCTTTTTGACGAGCTAAGCATGACCGAAATGACCCCTAACCCCGAGTCAGGCTCGGAACATTTTGCCCCTGACTGGCACCGCGAAGCTTGGCTTATTTGTGCTGCATTTGCGGCGATGTTGCTCTGGGACGCGTCGGGATTAGATTTGTGGATAAGCAGCAAAATCGCCGGTATTCATGCAGTTCAAGGCTTTCCTTTGCGCCACGC
>JAYUUS010000164.1:0-3878 GCA_043754435.1 Rhodanobacteraceae bacterium | reverse complement strand
AGGGTATTGCGCAACACAGTCATGACTAAACACAGCGCCAAATCTGCAAACTCACGCACGCCGATGCCCACTTGGCAGCGCTGGGGCATTTACGTTTTAGCGACAATTTTGACCTTGAGTGGCGCACTGTGGCTGTATTTCGAGCATTTCATCCGTGTCGAAAGCGAATTCGGTGCCGAACACCACCCGCTACAACACTTTTGGCTGGTTATACATGGCAGCAGCGCCATGCCGATGCTGTGGCTAACCGGCGTTATTTGGACGGCGCACATCAAACGCGGCTGGCGACAAAAAAACAACCGTCAATCTGGACTTGTATTAGGTATAGCCCTGATCGTGCTAACTGCAAGTGCTATGGCTTTGTATTACTTAGCCGATGAACAGCAGCGTAGCTCGACTAGCACCCTACATTGGGTGCTCGGTTTGGCAATGCCGGTGCTGTTGATCACGCATATTGTGCTGGGACGGCGCGCCAAACACTGTACCGTTTAAAGATACCGCAATCGGCAAGCCCGTAAACTTTGCGCCAGACTGGCCGTTCAAAAGTAGCTGGATTAGCCACGACAGCAATGCCCCAGCGCGCGGTGGGGTGAGTGAGCACAGGATCGAGGCTGAGGGTGAAATTGGGGCAATCAATGATGTGCGCCTATATCCGCTTCCTAAAACCACCTTTAGTAAGGCGTCAACAATAAAGCTTACCGCGCACTTGGGCAGTGGGCGGGTGCGCTTGTGGCTAGAAGAGCCGCCTGAGCTATTTAGCTCGCCCTGGTTTACTGAAGGCAAGGTTAAAGGTTTCGGGCGCTTTCGTCGCAGTGGCGATGTGTGGGCGGATCTTGCTGCCGGTGGGGAGATTTTCTTCAAGGGGGTAATGAGCGCCAGTTACACCGACCGAAATTATGAAAGACCCTCGGCTTCGCGTCGGGGCAACGAATCGCCCTGGGTACATTATGGTTTTTTTGTTGAGCCAATTGGCACAGGTGCCCAGGACCGGATGGGCGGAGGGTTACGAATGAGGTGTGCGGTGCGTGCAGCGCCGCGAATCAAGCTGCCGACACGTCCCACAGGTCCTGATGTCGAATCATATAAGTACCGAGCTATCTGTTGGCAGATTTTGTGCTGCCGCCAGATTTCGGTTTAAATGATCATAAAATTGCGTGTTCGGCGCCTCATGACGCCTTCCCGCCCGGCGCCTTCTCCGCTGAACGATCCATGGTGGTTATTCGACTTGTTTTAACGTCTGCTCAACCTTGGTGAGCTTTACATTTATATGCGATAACTCTTTGAGTACGGTTTGAAGGGAATTCTGCTGTTCCGCCTGATTGCTCGCGAGTTGTGATGCAAACGCGCGATAAGCTTCGCTTTGAATTTTGCTAGCGTTGACGCCTATGTTTGCCAGTAAGTATCTAAGCACCACGAGCAAGCCAACAAATAAAACGAAAACAACAATGAAAACCATAAACGGGCTAAAGTAGCTCAATCCCATAAGTACGCTCCTTAATTTTAGTCGGCTGTAGAATTTGGCAGTGACGCAGCTGCCTTTGCGACGATGGTTGGCGTCAATTCAATATGAAATTTAGTAACTTCAAAATAATTCAATGCTTTTCCGTCTGCTGACAACTCAAGCACGCTAGTTACTAGACCGGCGCTCAGCAACTTTTGTAAATGCAAATGTAGTAAGGGCCTGCTAATACCAATTTCGCGCGCCAGTTCGCTTACGTACCGACGCCCGGAGGTCGCCAACAAAGAGACGATGCGCAGCCGATGTGGACTAGCCAAGCAGCTCAACACCACAACGATGTTATCTCCGTCAAGCTTCAATGGAAACTCTCTTTAATCACGTGTAAGAAATATATTTCATATGAAAGATATAGTCAACTACTAATTGTCTTTGCCGAGGCTAAAGATAAGTTTTGGGGAAACTTTGACGCTCAACAATGGTGGAAGCGAATCAAATAGCGGCAGGTTTTAGGCTGTCGCCAGATTTTGACCAAAAGTCGATTTCCTGAGCTGCCCGCAGGAGCTTTCCGAGGAAAGGTGGGATGTCCGTAAGCGCGGCAAGATTGCGGCGAGCGAGCCGAAAGCGCTGACCAAATTGAGTTTAGAAGAGCACTAGCATTTTAGGTCTGAGGTTTGGGTGTCCAGGTAAAGCGTTTGAAAACCTTTGAAAACGTTTGAGAATGGCTTTATTTGAACGCGTTGACCACAGCTGGCTCAGCACAGAATTTGGCCCGGTTTTCAGTGGTTTCAAGTGCGTTGAAAGCCTCGATTTCTTCCAAGACAGTAACCCTCCGCCCACCCGCCCAGGACCTAAGTTGGCAGATAACAAATAAGTTTTAGCAGTAATGCCGGAAAGTGCTGCGGTTTAGTTTAGGCTAGGCTATTTTGGTTGAGTGCTAACTAGCTTTGACTGACTTGGGAACGGTTGGAAGTTTTTGCAAATATTGCGCCACCCGGATGTTACGACCAATCGCTTTGTCGAAGCGGTATATTCCGGGCACTGTCCGCGCTCGGTTTTTATCAGCCTACACGCAAGCGGTCGTTCGTTTCACCACAGCTTTTGTGGCAGTGTTAGCGCAGGTTTTTGCGATCTGTTAGCATGCTACAGCAAGCTCACGGCGCGGCGCATGGCACCAAAGTATGGTGACATTTGCATCAAACTTATGCGAGTCAGATGGAAGCTTTGCAAAATTCGCTGACTTGATTGAATAGATGGCAATAGATAAGTTAGACAACAACATATCCATATCCGGACGAATAGCACGCTGGGTTTTTACACGGATTTTTGCGGTCACGCCAAGGCGCTGGCGTTTTATGTTCGCCTGTCGATTGGCCTGTTGGATTGCATTTTTGCCCAAATACCGGCGGATGTATCTAAGTGACCCTAATAAAATGATCGGGCCGCGTGATCACGCACTTATGGGGGCTTTGGCGCAAATGCCCCGCACCCGCGTCGCGTATGATGAGGAGGTGGTTTTGTCCCACGGTGCCGTGTTGCCCAGCGGTGGCGCACTGTTTTTGACTACCCATCTGCCCGTTAATCGAGTGTTTTTGCGGTACTTAGCAAAAAGCGGACGCGCCGTGCGGGTGGTCACGATAGCTTCTGAGATTGAAGTTAGTAATGAGGCCGCCAATCTCCAGGCAATTTATCCAGACAAAACGCTGTTTTTAAAAATTCGTCAAGCCTTGGCTGCTGGCGAGTTGATTTATTTGACGATAGACGTACATGCGATGAAAAAGGCCCGACCGTTAGTACTTTACGATGGCTTTGGCACAACCGAGCAGTCCAAAATCTGGATTCAAGAAAATGCTTTTGTTTTCGCTGAGCGCCTTCCCAGTATTTACTCCACTGTGTTTTTGTTTACGCAGATTAGCTCGCGTGGCCGCATAGAAGTACAACTACTACCGGCACCGAAAGCGGCAAATGCCGCTATGAATGCGTTTTGCGACGCGCTGCAGAACTTTGTCCTCATGCAGCGGCGTTGATCGCCGGACTGCGACTTGCCTCCGGTTCGCGTGCGTCGGCCTCAGAGCTAGTCGGTAATTGAGACTCAAGATTTTAGCGGCTTGCTAAGCTAAGATGCGCGCCCAACATGATCCTCAAGGCTTCACATGTCGCTCGCATTCGTATTTCCCGGTCAGGGTTCGCAGTCCATTGGCATGTTGGCTGACTTTAAAGCCTCAAGCGTGGCCGCTGTTGACTTGCCTGAAGCCGCCGTTCGTGCGGTTAAGGACACTTTTCAGCAGGCCTCAGATGCCATACAAATGGATCTTTGGGAGTTGGCGCAAACCGGGCCTGATGTGGAATTGAGCCGCACCGAAAACACCCAACCTGTCCTACTTGCTGCAAGCGTGGCGCTGTTTCGGGCCTGGATCGCAGC
>JAYUUS010000163.1:0-11806 GCA_043754435.1 Rhodanobacteraceae bacterium | reverse complement strand
CGAGTCACGCGCAGGCTGGTGCCAAGCACCTCGACTTTCGATGCAAAAGTTGCCTGTGGGCGATCCCAAAGTGCGGCGATCATTTGTGCTGTTTGATTCGCGTCATCGTCAATCGCTTGTTTGCCTAAAATGACTAGATCGGGTTTTTCTTGCTCGATCAGCTTCAAAAACACGCGCGCGGCGGTTAACGGCTGAATCGCGCGCTCGGTTTTGACGTGAATGGCGCGGTTTGCGCCCATCGCTAAGCCTGAATCCAACTGCTGCATTGATGACTGTGCGCCAATGCTGACCACAATCACTTCCGTAGCCTTGCCTTGCTCACGTAAGCGTAACGCCTCTTCCAGGGCGATTTCGTCAAACGGGTTGATCGAATGTTTGACGCCATCGGTGGCAACACCGCTACCATCCGGTTTGACCTGTACCCGCACGGTGTAGTCCACCACGCGTTTAAGTCCAACTAAAATCTTCATAGGATCTGTGCCTTGGATAAAGTGATTGAATTTGTCTCGGGCGCTAAGAGTAGCGAAGCTGAAGGTGAACGCCAAGGCAAAAGCCGCTTTTCAGGCAGATGCTTTCATGCGATGGTTCAGAGCTGTCAAAAACTTCGTCACCTAAGCGTAGGCTGCATGGCTAACCGGAAGCACTTTAACGCATCAAACTTTCGTCTTCAGGTTGCATTTGCGCTGCCACTGGCGCTGTCACCGTTAAGTTTTGCGCTCGCGCAAGCCTTATGCGCGGCCCCAGACAAACCCTGGGCGTGCGAGCGTGTCGGTGAAGGTGAGTCGGCGCATTGGGCGTGTGAGGGCCGCTGGCAAACGCAATTAGCGCCCGTAGAAATGCCGAACGCGCAGGCGCCGACCGACATTGTTGCGAAAAAAATTGAGTCGGCGGATGGCAACCAATTTTCATTAAGCGGCGGAGTTTCCCTGGTGCGCGGCCAGCAAACGCTGGATGCCCCCACAATTGAGCTGAATAAAACCACGCAAACCGCCCGCGCAACGGGCCCAGCAAAAATTGAAACGCGCCAGCTGATCGCCTACGCGAATGAAATTGATGCCGATCTGGCAAACGATAAAAGCACGCTCACCGACGTGCGCTATGCTTTAAAAGACGGGCGCGGCAATGGCCGGGCGCAAAGTGCCGTGCAGCAAGGGCAAACCAGCTCCCTAACCGGCGTAAGTTTTACTTCCTGCCCAGGCGATGTACCTGCTTGGCAAGTGCAGGCGAGCCAAATTGACTTGGACCACGCGGCTGGTATCGGCCATGCGAAAGATTTTAAGGTCGTAGTCGGCAAATTTCCGGTGCTTTATTTACCCTACGCTAGTTTCCCGTTGACTGACGCGCGTAAAAGCGGGCTTTTGGCACCGACGATTAGTGTAAATAGCGACGGCGTCGATTTTTCACTACCGTATTATTTTAATTTGGCACCGAATTATGACGCTACGCTAATTAGTCGGATTATTCAGCGCCGTGGTTTTATGTTGGGCTCAGAGTTTCGCTATTTGGGGATCGACACAACTGCTTTGATAAATACCGCGTTCTTACCGCATGATCGTTTGCGTGATTTACCAGGTAGTGATAACCGCTTCAGTGTCAACATCAATTTTCAAAGTCAATTAAGCCCAACTTGGCGCTTTGGCAGTTCAATTAATAAGGTTTCCGACGATTTTTATTTTGAGGACTTAGGCGATTCGCTTACCACCAACGCGACCAGTATTATTGGCAGTGAAGTTGGTTTTTACGGGCGTAATGTCAATGAATTTTTTGGCCTTTGGAATGCCGGGTTGACGGTAGATCGGTTCGAGATAATTGACCCGGCCAATTTAAATGCGGTTGATCCGTATCGTCGTGCGCCGCGTCTTTATTTTAATAGCGAAAATTATGTTGGGCCTTTTAGCTACGGCGTGAAATCTGAGTTGGTGCATTTTCGTCGTGAAATTGGGTACGAAGGTTCGCGCTTCGATGTGATGCCGTTTGCGCGCTTCGAATTTCGTAAATCTTTTGGCTATATTCGCCCCGAATTGAGCTTTCGCCACACGCGCTATGATATTTCGCGCTATGCAGCTAACGATCCGCTGTTGGGAGTTAATGGCCCGACTCGCTCATTGCCGATTGCTTCGCTAGACATGGGCCTTTATTTCGACCGTCCTAGCGCGCTATTTTTTCCGAATTTACGCCAAACTTTAGAGCCAAGGCTTTATTACTTGCGCGTGCCCTTTCGCGATCAGCGGGACTTTCCGGTCTTTGATACCACCGAGCTGGATTTTAGTTTCCCGCAATTATTTCGCAATAATCGCTTTTCCGGGCCGGATCGCCAAGCCGATGCCAATCAAGTGGCGGCAGCGCTGACTACGCGCTGGATTGACGACGTTGCTGGCGTTGAAAAAATTCGACTAAGCGTCGGCCAAATTCGCTATTTTGACGACAGCAACGTGACCTTAGATAATTCGCAGCCCTTTACCTCTGGCGCGGGTGTCTGGGTGGCTGAGGCGCAAGCACAGCTCAGTGAGCGGTGGCGCGTTAGCTGGGCGAATCAGTATGACCCAGAGCTGTCGCGCACACGTTTGTCGGCGGTGCGCTTGCAGCGTAGTTTTGGGGATGCAGGTTTACTTAATATTGGCTATCGCTATCGCTTTGATCAACTTGAGCAAACCGATATTTCTGGACTTGTCCCGATTAATGAGCGTTGGTCGCTGATCGGGCGCTGGAATTATTCCTTGCCGGAAGGGCGCACGCTGGAAGGCTTGGCAGGCTTTGAGTATCGCAGCTGCTGCTGGCGTTTACGTATGTTAGGGCGTCATTACCTACGTGCTGGCACGCTGCAAGGCAGAAATTCGATCTTTTTTGAGCTAGAACTAAACGGCTTAGGCGTTTTGGGTCGCAAAACAGATCGCCTGTTGGACAATGCTATTGTCGGATTTTCCGACCTCTCTCCGGATCCATAAAAAAATGATGTCTTTTAATTCCCGCATTCGCGTCGCATCGCGATCAGTTTTGTCACCTTCACTTTTACTGCGCTTGATGGTGCTGGGCGTAGCGCTTCTCGCTTTGCTTCCAACATTTGCTTTTGCCGCAACTGAACCGGTAGACGGCATTGCCGCCCTGGTGGAAGACGATGTGATCTTGAACAGTGAGCTAGGCGGTGCCATGCTCAATATTCGCCGTCAGTATGCCGGTAAAGAAGATCAGCTGCCGCCGCAAAATGTGTTGGAAAAGCAGCTGCTTGAGCGTTTGATTATTGGCAAACTGCAGGTGATACGCGCGCAAGAAACGGGCGTGCAGGTCACCGACACTGAAATTGACCAAGCGGTAGCGCGTGTTGCCAGCGGCAACAAAATGACGACTGAGCAGCTTGCCAGCGCTCTAGAACAAGACGGCTTACGCCTGAGTGACTTTCGCACCACCATGCGCGATGAAATTTTGACGCAAAAGCTGCGCCAACGGGTGTCGCAAAGCCGCTCTGACGTCAGTGAGTCTGAAATCGATATTTTGATGGCGTCAGGGCAGCTTAAACAGGGTGAAATTAAGTTAGCACAAATTTTAATTGCGCTGCCGGACAATGCCACAAGCGAACAGCTTGAACTGGCAAAGAAGAAAATTGATGGCGTCAAAAAGCTGATTGACGAAGGAAAAATGGAGTTCTCGGCGGCAGCGATTCGCTACTCGGATGCGGAGCAGGCGCTGGATGGCGGTGTCATCGGCTGGCGGCGTTACGATCAGATTCCCGGCGCATTTGCGGAAGCGCTGGCAGGCCTGAAGCCAGGTGAAGTTACCAACGCCGTGCGCTCACAAAGCGGCCTACATATCTTGAAAATTTTGGAAGCAAAGTCCGATACGCAAGTGATGGTCACGGAGTTCAATGCGCGTCACATTATGGTCAAAGTCGATGAGTTGACCAGTGATGCACAGGCAGAAAAGACGGTGCGTGGTATTAGCGATAGTTTAGCTGCCGGTGCGGACTTCGCTGAGCAGGCAAAAAAATACTCGGGTGACGCGCAAACGGCTGCCTTGGGCGGTGATATGGGCTGGTTTGATTTGCAAACCTATGGCACCACCTACGCCGAAACCATTTCAGCGTTGAAAGATGGCGAAGTCAGCAAACCATTCAGCACTGAACAAGGTTGGCATATCGTTAAGCGCATTGGTACACGCGAATTAGACCGCACCAAAGACTATGCCCGTAACCAAGCGCGCGACAGTATTCGCCAGCGTAAATCAGACGAAGCGTATCAGCAATTCGTGCGCCAACTGCGCAATGAAAGCTTTGTTGAGCTGCGTTTAGAAGGTGTACCCAACGACGATCTAGAGCTAGACGATGAAGCCGCCAAGGCCCTAGATGAGGAAAAAACCCGGCAGCTACGTGAAGAGCAGCGCAAGGCAGAGGCTGCGGCCGAGAACCAGGGTTAATTGAGCATCAGGACCTAATCGTGAACACACGTGCATTGCGAATTGCACTTTCAGCAGGTGAACCCGCCGGGATCGGCCCAGAGCTGATTGCAAGAGCGATTGAACGGGGTGTGGGCGGTGCCCAGCTTGTGTATGTCGGCGATCCAAGCCTGCTGGAAGCGGCCAGCCGCGTGGTGCGCACGGGTTTTAAAATTGAGCGTTTTGACGCCCAGTATTTTGGCCCGATGCCGCCTTCAACGGTCTATTTTGTGCCGCAAAAATTGGCGCAAGTGAACGAGTTCGGATTCCTACGGCTGGGTAACGCGCACTATGTGTTAAGTGTATTGCAGCGCATCGCGGCGGGCTGCCAGTCCGGTGAATTCGATGCCATGGTGACGGGGCCTGTGCACAAAGGTGTTATCAACGATGCGGGAATTAATTTTTCCGGTCATACTGAATTTTTGCAGCAGCTCAGTGGCGGCGTGCCCGTTGTGATGTTGCTAGCGACTGAGAAACTCAAAGTAGCGCTGGTTACCACCCACATACCGTTAAGGCATGTCGCGGCAGAAATAACTACAGCGCGATTGAACAGCGTTATTCGTACCTTGGATCGCAGCCTACGCGAGCAGTTCGGCATCGCTAGGCCGCGTATCGGCGTGCTGGGTTTGAACCCACACGCAGGCGAGGGCGGGCATTTGGGGGCTGAAGAAATTGAGGTGATTGAACCAGCACTGCGCGATTTGCGTGCAAGCGGCATCCATCTACTAGGTCCATGGCCGGCTGATACTGCGTTTGTGCCCCAGCGCTTGCAGGAAGTGGACGTGATTCTGGCGATGTATCACGACCAAGGGCTACCGGTTTTGAAAGCCCAAGGTTTTGGTCAAGCTGTCAATATTACTTTAGGATTGCCTTTTATTCGCACCAGTGTTGACCATGGCACCGCGCTTGATCTAGCCGGCAAAGCGCTCGCGCGCCCACAAAGTTTGTATGCGGCGATTGACTATGCGCTGCATTTGGCGGCATTAAAGCGTGCGGGTAAAGTGCTTTGAGCCACACGCCGCGTAAGCGCTTTGGTCAGAATTTTCTGCGTGATAGCAGTGTTATTGACCGCATCGTTACCGCGATTGCGCCTGAAATCGGTCAAGCCATGCTTGAAATTGGCCCAGGGCAGGGCGCAATGACGCTGCCGCTGTTGCGCAAATTGGGGAATTTGACCGCAATCGAGTTAGATCGTGATTTGATCGCGCCCCTGGCACAAATGTGCGCGGGTGCGGGCACCTTAAAGATCATTAGCGCCGATGCATTGACCGTTGATTTCAGCGCTTTGGCGGCGCAGGCGGGGCAAAAATTACGCGTGGTAGGCAACTTGCCTTACAACATTTCCACACCGCTGATTTTTCATTTGCTCAGCCATCTTGATGCCATTAACGATATGCACTTTATGCTGCAAAAAGAAGTCGTAGATCGCATGGCGTCTTTGCCAGGCAGTAAAGTCTATGGCCGTTTAAGTGTGATGGTGCAGGCGCAGGCGCAAGTGACCTCAGTATTCAAAGTAGCACCCGTTTCTTTTTGGCCGGTGCCAAAAGTAGACTCGGCGATCGTGCGTTTGCAGCCGCATGCAGTGCAGCTGCCCGCCCACGAACACGCAGCGCTTGATACGCTAACCCGACTTGCGTTCAGTGCGCGCCGAAAAACCCTAGCGAATGGTGTGATGCCGGTATTAAGTGCGCTGCAAATAGCCGCAGTAGGCATTGATCCCAAACGCCGTGCGGAAACCTTGTCACAAGCTGAGTTTCAAACGCTGGCGCGCGCTTTGGTGAGTTTGAAATAATTTTGCACTCAATGCGGCGCTCACGCTCATTACGCCCGGCGGCCATAAATCCCTGCGAAAAAACACGGTGCTACGCCAACCGCTGCTTCAACCACGCTCGCGCCATCGCCCAATCGCGGTAAATCGTGCGCTCGTCAACCGCAAATAGCTGCGCAACCTCATTAGCTTGGCGGCGGTGGCAAAAAAGTGCTTAGTCAGTTTCTCAAAGCTTGTCGGAAAATTACTCATGACGCAGGAAAAGGCCTGCGTTCGGCCTCTGGGTTTTCGTCTTTGGGCGCGTCATCACCGACATAAACCAATTTGCCGTCTTCCCAAATAACGTAGTAATGTCCCAGCCGCCGCTTGCGTTCCAGTTCTTCTGCGACTGCTTCACGTAGGCATTCTAGGATTTGCTCGTGGGTTGGATCGGCGATGTTATCGGGGTCGGTCATAGGCGGGATTGCTTTTCAAGTTGCGCGAATAAATCTATATCAACGATGTGTCTCTGATCGCCATTTTGCCAAAAAACCAATCGAGGTTGTTTGGCGATGTTGAGATAACAGCTGGTCATATCGACCTTGGAAGCAAAATCAGCGGCCTTTTTCACGGCAATTGGATCGTTCCAGTCGCCAAATTGTTGGTGCGCAATCAAATCCGGGTTGATATAGGCGCAGCCCTGCATCCAGGTATGACGGAGCAGCTGCTCAGTAATGGTCGTCTTACCTGACCCGTTCGGCCCCGCGACGACGATCAATCGTGGCTTCATCTATTTGCTTTCAATTGCTGTTCCAGATCAAGAATTGCCTGGGTCAACCGCTGGGCAACACGTACTTTATTGTCGGCGCTGACCGCGCGCGCGGCATTGCCCGCAGCATTCATTAAAGCCGCAAGCTCTGCATCTGAGGGCTCGCGCGTGATGTCGAGGAGGTCAACGCGGGGAACGACACCGCTGAAAATGGTTTGAGTTGTCATGTGTCAATAGTAGCGCAATCGCTGGGCCGCTAACTCTTCAAAGTGATAGGCCCGTTTGGTTGTAGTGCGCCAAATTTAAAGCCAATCTCAATCATTTCTTCGAAAAACTCGACCTTGGTGCGGGTGCTGGCATTGATGTTTGCAATCAGATTGCGTTCTTCGGCTTTTTCGAAGGTGCAGCTAAGTGGGTTCGTTTCAATTGCTCAAACTCCCGCAGCAGACTCAGGTCAAAACATTAGCTCACTTAATTCTATTTTGAAGAGCCAAAAATACATCTTCGGGAATTTTAGCGCCTGACGCAGGATTTTTGGGCCACGAATAGAATATGGAAGCCAAATTCCCTTGAGCCGCACATAGGACAAGTACTGTAGTTGAATCTTTCTCAAACATATATCCGCCATTTACTTCCATTGGTGTAATACTAAATGATTTTATTGTATTCTTTGCGCTAATCTGACACCGGCTACATTGAAAATTTCCGTTCCATTGCCTTGCGTCGGCAAGAATATTGTTAGTAAACTGATCTCGTGCGACCGGTGTTTCCAGTTTTATATTATTTTCAAATCTTTCCAAAAATTGAGTAAGTGGAATTTCAGAATTTCGAGAAGAAATTAAAGAACTGATAAAAAGTGCCTTATTATCGCTCTTTAGACAAAACACTTGCAATTGGGAGCCATCGGGACCGACCAGGTTAGACCATTCCTCAGTCTGCGTAGACAGTTTGTAGCCAAGTTCAGCAGCCGCTGACCTAACTGTACTTGGGCAAAAAGATGCTAGCGTTCCTAGGTCAGACATTTTCCAAAACGTATTTGCAAACAAAGATCGATTAATAATCGGACTATCTGGCTTTTCTACCGTTTCAAAACCTGCATAAACATCAAAAATAGCCTTGGCTGTTGATGAGTCACTATTGTAAGTCACCGCTGATATGTTAATTATACGATTAAAAGTCACACAACTTATTGTAAAATCTTCGCCATATAGATTACCGTAAATAAATTGTGCAACGACCCGCTCAATATTGCCGCCCAATTTTTCTACAGATTTTCTCGAATTTAAAATACAGCCCGCTTCGCTTAGGTTTGTTTGCCCGTAGAAAATAGAAACAACTGGGCTTTTCTTCGAAAAATAAAAAACTAAAACCACTGAGAGAGTTAGGAAACAAGCGACAATTGCAACTATGTTTAAATTTATTTTACGCACTCTATTCCTTCTCCTGAAATTTCGTTCGCCATGTCAGTCATGAGTGTACTCTCGAAAGAATTAAGAAGCTTGTAGCTTTCTGAGTGTTGAAGAACTAGCGTAACTAATTCTTCGTCTTTCGGTAGCTCAAAACTTGCTTCCGACTGATTCAGCAATCCATAATAAAACAACATAGACTTCGATGATTCCGCCTCTAGTTCTTCAAGTGCAACTAATAGCTTTATAACCGATTTTTTGATTTTTATACCAAAAAATGGGATGGTTTTTGACAACTTGCTTTCAAGTATTTCTCTAAATATTTGCGAACGCTTGAACGACCGAAGAATAGAAATTTTTTGTGCTGTCAAATCATTTTTTTGTGCATCTTTGACAAGTAAAAACTCAAGGGGACCAAACATTACAGTTTTTTGATAATTAATAATTGAATCTGACAATTCATCATAAATTTTAGCTTTTTGGCCTCGGCGGTATTCCGCACGTTTTAAACAAAAACCAAACTGCAGGTCTGACCTTTCAGTTTCAGCACTATCTTCAAGCTGGCGAAATGAGAGTTCTTGTCTCCCGTCAGCTGACGCTTCCTGTGATTCGATAAGCAACATTTGCCGCTCAAATTTAATATCGATTGCTTTCTGCTGACTGTTAAGTTGCTCTTTTATATTTTGAGCCTGAGCTTCATTGCTTTCTCGGGCGGCAGTCGCTTCTTCATGTTTTTGTTGATTCATTAAATACCAAGAAACGAAACCATTTAGAACGACCGTCGCAAGTATAAGTACGACAGGAATAATCAACTGGAACGCTATTTTGGTCGTTACACTTTCATTTTCAGGCACTGTTTAAACCTTATTTTTAGTGTCAGCAGCAAAGAAGAATAATAAGGCCCCTCACATATTCCTCCGATACTCCCCCCCAACCTCATACAGCGCATGACTAATCTGCCCCAGCGAATGCGTCTTCACCGCTTCCATCAAGCCCTCAAACAAATTCCCCCGCTCGCGCGCGATTTGTTGGAGATACTTTAGGCCGTCCGCCGCAAAACCATTACGCGCGGCTTGAAACAGCGCGACATTATCAATCTGCGCGCGTTTTTCGGCTTCGGTGGAGCGGATCAGCTCGATGGTGGTGTTGAGTTCGGGGTTTTTGGGTAGAAAGGTATTGACGCCGATGAGTGGCAGGCTGCCGTCGTGCTTTTTGTGTTCGTAATACATGCTTTCTTCTTGGATTTTGCCGCGTTGATACATGGTGTCCATCGCACCCAGCACGCCGCCGCGTTCGCTGATCGCTTCGAATTCTTTGTACACGGCTTCTTCGACTAGATCGGTCAGATATTCCACCGCGAAGCTGCCCTGCCAGGGGTTTTCATTGAAATTTAAGCCCAATTCGCGATTGATAATCAGCTGGATCGCCACCGCCCGGCGCACGCTGTCTTCGGTGGGCGTGGTGATGGCTTCATCAAAGGCGTTGGTGTGCAGGCTGTTGCAGTTATCGAACAAGGCGTACAGCGCCTGCAGCGTGGTGCGAATATCGTTGAACTGAATTTCTTGCGCGTGCAGGCTGCGGCCGCTGGTTTGGATGTGGTATTTCATCATTTGTGAGCGGGCAGACGCGCCGTAGCGTTCACGCATGGCTCTGGCCCAAATCCGGCGGGCGACACGGCCAATGGCGGTGTATTCGGGATCCATGCCGTTGCTGAAGAAAAAGCTCAAATTCGGCGCAAAATCATCAATCTTCATGCCGCGCGCCAAATAGTATTCGACGATGGTGAAGCCGTTTGACAGCGTAAACGCCAGCTGGCTAATCGGGTTCGCGCCCGCTTCGGCAATGTGGTATCCGCTGATGGACACCGAATAAAAATTGCGCACGTCTTTATCAACAAAATACTGCTGGATATCGCCCATCATACGCAGCGCAAATTCGGTGCTGAAAATGCAGGTGTTTTGCGCCTGATCTTCTTTCAAAATATCCGCCTGCACCGTGCCGCGTACTGATTTCAGCGTCTCGGTTTTAATGCGCGCATAGGTATCAGAGTCCACCACTTGATCGCCGCTGACGCCCAACAAACCTAAGCCGAGACCGTCATGGCCATCCGGCAGCGCGCCGCCGTAGCAGGGTTTCGCTTTGGCTTCGAGCAATTTGTCGATCTTGGCGCGCGCGATTTGCCAGCGGGTGTCATCAGAACGCAGATATTTTTCCACCTGTTGATCAATCGCGGTGTTCATAAACATCGCCAAGATCATGGGTGCCGGGCCGTTGATAGTCATCGACACAGAAGTGGAGGGCGCGCACAGATCAAAGCCGGAGTACAGCTTTTTCATATCATCCAGCGTGGCGATATTGACGCCGGAATTGCCGACTTTGCCGTAAATATCCGGGCGCACGGCCGGGTCTTCCCCGTACAGCGTGACGGAGTCAAACGCGGTGGAAAGGCGCGCGGCTTTGGCGTCTAGGCTTAAATAATGGAAACGCCGATTGGTGCGTTCCGGGTGGCCTTCGCCCGCAAACATGCGGGTCGGGTCTTCCCCTTCGCGTCGATACGGATACACGCCAGCGGTGTAGGGGTACGCGCCGGGCAGGTTTTCCTTCATTAAAAACGTCAGCAATTCGCCCCAGCTTTGGTAGTTGGGTGCGGCAATTTTAGGGATTTTCTGATGGCTCAAGGAATCCCGGTAGTTCGCACCTTTAATCTGCTTGCCGCGCACTTCATAGGTGAATTCTTCGTCGGTAACGCCAGCTTTGCGCTTGGGCCAGGTGCGCAGCAGCTGCAGCGCTTCGTTGGAGAGCGAAAGCACGGCGTCGTTGTAGCGCTGGCGTAAGACTTGGTTTTCGCCTCCTGAAAGAGCGGCGTCGCCATACAGCGCCAACGCCTCAGGTAAATTCGCCCCATCCAATTCTTTTAAAACCTCATAATAATGCTGCGCCCGCGCGGCAATTTCGCTTTGCTTGACCGCCAACTTATTCTGCGCCCGGCCGCTTTCCGAAATTTCCGCCAGATAGCGCACCCGCGCCCCCGGAATCAGCACGGTAGCGCGCGGTTCTTTTAAGCTGGTGTCGGCGTTTGGCTGCCATTTGCTTGGATCAAGCTTGAGCTTATCGCCCAGCTTTTCCACGATCAGCCGACATAAATTGCTAAACATCCAGGTCACGCCCGGATCATTAAATTGGCTGGCAATGGTGGGATACACCGGCACGTTGGCGTCCTCCATTTGGAACGCGACACGATTGCGCTTCCACTGTTTGCGCACATCGCGCAGCGCATCTTCCGCGCCACGGCGGTCATATTTATTCAGCACGATCAACTCGGCAAAATCGATCATGTCGATCTTTTCCAACTGCGACGCCGCACCGTAATCCGAGGTCATCACATACATCGGAAAATCCACCAGATCGACAATGGCCGAGTCGCTTTGCCCAATACCGGCGGTTTCCACGATCACCAAG
>JAYUUS010000162.1:0-11809 GCA_043754435.1 Rhodanobacteraceae bacterium | reverse complement strand
TTGCCCGCGTCAATGTGCAAAATTTATTTGGCGGCATGGTGGCAATTCATACGGGTTATTCGGTTTAAGACAGACAGAATTTTTGACAGGTGCGAAGAAAGCTGCGCGAGCCTATTTCTAAACTTTAAGCGCAAATATCACGCCATCTAAAATCATTTGCACCGATAGCGCCACTAACAGCATGCCCATCAGGCGCTCAAATGCGGTCAGCACGCTTGCGCCCAATAATTTGTAAAGCCCAGTTGAGCAAAATAAAATGACGCTAGTCGCAAACCACGCGGCAGTCAGCGCGATTGACCAATCGACTGTGCGTTCCGGGTGATCTTGCGCCAGCAGCATCAAGGCTGCCATTGTGGATGGGCCTGCGACGGATGGAATTGCCAGCGGCACAATAAACGGCTCACCGCCCGGTGTTTCGCCAAAAACCCCACCCTCAGCCGGGGGGAAAATCATACGCACGCCGATTAGAAACAGCACGATGCCGCCCGCAATCGTCATGCTTTCTTGGCGCAAATGCAGTGCGGCTAAAATAAATTTACCGGCAAACAAAAACACCATCAGCACCGCCAGTGCGATCAGCATTTCCCGAATCAGTATCAAATTGCGCCGCTTGGGGCTTAAATCTTTCAGTACCGCCAAGAAAATCGGGATATTCCCAAGCGGGTCCATAATCAAGAACAACAAAATAGCAGCGGAAAGGGTGGTCATGACTATTTAGATCGACAAAATATGAGGTGTGAGTGTGCCCAAATTTTGGCTGATACGCGCGCGACTCCGCAGCCTTCACCGTTTTTTCGCGCTAATCTGGCAGCCTCAAGGAATTAGTCATGAAAATTCAACCAGAAAACGCGCTCATGGGTTTGCTTTGTTTCGCGGCAGGTTTGGCGCACGCGCAAATCGGCGCGCCGCAACTGCAGTTCGCCTATGGCGGCTGCAGGCTGGTATGCCGGGCCTGCCGTCGCCGATATCGATCTGGATGGTGCGCTGGATATCGTCTGGGGTAGTTATGACGCGGTGGCGTTGAACGCTATCAACGGCGCGGTAAAATGGCGCGCAAGCAATGCGCAGCGGGTGTGGCCTGCGGTCGTCGTCGCTGATTTCGTGGCCGCAAGCCCAGGCCTGGAAACCGCAGTGGGCCGTGGCGGCAATCAATTGACGCTCTATAGCGCCAGCGGAACTGTGCTTTGGGCCGTCGCACCGTTTACCGGCGGGGAGGTGCGCAGCTTGGCCGCAGCCGATATTGATGGCAACGGCGATCTTGAAATCATTGTGGCGCGCGCCTCCAGCGGTGGCAACAATCAAATCAGCGTCTATGAGCACGATGGCACGTTGCGCCCAGGTTGGCCTGCGCGGCGCACTGGCGAGGTCGGGTTCGGCGCTGGGATGTACAACGAAAATCTGGCGATCGGCGATTTAGACCAAGATGGTCAAGTCGAAATCTATGCGCCTACCGATACCCACTACATCACCGCACTGCATCCGAATGGCAATCAACTCAGCGCCAGCACCCTTTATGGCTTGAGCGCAGGCATCGCGAAAACCTGGGCACAGGTGGGCGTGCATGTGGATCAAGCGGCGGACTTACAGGGCTTTGCCAATTGCGGCGTCCAACATCGGCCCAATTTTGCCAATGCTGCACCTGCGATTGCCGATTTAGACGGCGATGGCAGCATGGAACTGATCGTGCCCGGCGATGTGTACGACTGCGCAATTGGTGATCCAGCAGGCGATTTGTACTATCTGCCTTGGATTTTAAAGCGTGATCGCACCCGCTGGAGCACCCCAAACTTCGATTGGACCGCGATTCCGCCCGCCGGGCAAAGCTCAGCGGCAACGATCCAGGGCCAGTTCGCAACGATTGAAAACGCGGTTGTCAACGCGGTGCCCGCCGATTTAGATGGCGATGGGCAAAAGGAGATTATTTTCGCCAGCTACGATGGCAAAGTGCATGCGTGGTGGCTGGATAAAACCGAAAAACACAGCTGGCCGTTTGTGGTGCCCGGCAGCGGCTTTCGGTTTGCCGCAGAACCTGCGGTGGCGGACTTAGATGGCGATGGCAAAAGCGAAGTAATTTTCACCACATGGCCGCAAAAAGGCAGCAACGCGGTCGGCAAGTTAATCATCCTGAGCTACCAAGGCGTACTGTTGCAATCGGTGGACTTGCCAGCGCCGCGCGGTGGTGATTGGAACGGCGGCTTAGCCGCGCCCAACTTGGCGCAATTGGACACGGACGCCAATCTTGAAGTGGTGATCGGCACCAGCCAATCGGGTGTGGTGGTCTATGAGATTCCGGGCTCCGCAAACGCGCGAATCCTGTGGGGCACCGCGCGCGGCAGCCTATTGCGCAACGGTCAGGCGGCGATAGCAAATTCGGACATTTTGTTGCGCAATGGTTTTGAGTAACTGCCGCTAGCGCAATACTTCAGCACTGTGCCGGTATGATCGTGGGCCATTGATTTCAGATTCGCCCATGCCGCAACGTACTGCCCCGTCGCCTCAACCCAAAAGCGCGCCTCAAGCTAGCCCCGAAGTCGAACGCTTTGCGCCTAGAGTGACCGTCGCCACCCTAATTGAGCGTGACGGGCGCTTTTTATTTGTCGAAGAACGCATCGCGGGCAAATTGGTGCTCAATCAGCCAGCCGGGCATTTGGACGCAGACGAAAGCATTGTGCAGGCGGCCGCGCGCGAAACGCTGGAGGAAACCGGCTGGACGGTGCGCATTGACGCTTTGGTTGCTGTTGATCAGTACCAAGCCCCGAACCTAGCGTTTCTGCGCTTTGCCTTTGCCGCAACGGCGCTGCATCACGATGCTGAGCGCGTGCTGGATGTCGGCATTGAACGCGCGCTTTGGCTATCTAGGGAGGAGTTAATTGCACGCAGAAACGATCACCGCAGCGCCTTGGTGCTCGCGGGCGTGGACGCCTATCTTGCCGGCGTGCGGGTGCCGATTTCGCTGCTGCGCATGGTCAATGCGCAAGGCGTGACCTTATGATTTTAGTTGGGCTTTCCGGCGGCGTGGATTCTTCCGTTACGGCGTGGCGTTTGCGCGAAAGCGGCAAACATGTGGCGTGCATGTTTATGAAAAACTGGGAAGAAGACGATATTACCGGCACCTGCCCAGCGGAAATTGACGCAGCGATGGCGGCCGACGTGGCGGCAAAGCTTGGCCTAAAGTTTTACGCACGCAATTTTGCCACTGAATATTGGGACGGCGTGTTTGAGTATTTTTTAGCCGAACTACGCCGTGGCCGCACGCCGAATCCAGATGTTTTGTGCAACCGCGAAGTCAAATTCAAAACCTTTATTGAACACGCCCGCGCCTTGGGTGCAGACCGCATTGCGACCGGCCATTACGCCCGCAAAGATGAGGTGGACGGGCGTTTTCGTTTGCTCAAAGGTATTGACGACAATAAAGATCAAAGCTATTTTTTGCACCAGCTCGACCAAGCGCAGCTAGCGCCGGTACTGTTTCCGATTGGCGACCTAACCAAACCGGAAGTACGTGCGTTGGCAAAGGCGCATGAGCTGCCAAGCTTTGCAAAAAAAGACTCCACCGGTATTTGCTTCATTGGCGAAAAAAACTTCACACCGTTTCTAAAACGCTACCTGACGCCGACACCTGGCCCAATGGTTGATGTCAATCGCAAAGCGCTTGGCACCCACGAAGGCCTACAGTTTTATACGCTCGGCCAACGCGGCGGGCTGCATTTAGGCGGCGTCAAAGGCGGCTCTGGCGCGCCCTGGTTTGTGGTTGGCAAAGATGTGCCAAACAACCAGCTGATCGTGCATCAGGGCGAACACGCGGCGCTGTACTGCACCCGATTACGCGCCAGCGCGGCGCATTGGATTTCGACCGAACCCGTGGCGTTCCCGCTGCGCTGCGTCGCGAAAACCCGCTATCGGCAAGCCGATCAAGCTTGTATTGTGACGCCGTGGCATAGCCCTGATGGTGGCGGCCTAGAAGTGGTGTTTGACACCCCACAACGCGCGGTCACACCTGGGCAGTTTGTGGTGTTTTATCAGGACGATGAGTGTTTGGGTGGGGCGACGATTGAGCAGTTTGATGGGGTTTTTGGCGATTGGGGTTAGGCCAAATCAATTCGGCACGGCGAGAAGAAAAAAACCCGCTAATTGCGAATTAGCGGGCTAAAGTTTGATCGGCATGTACTCGATAAGTACGCCGCCGAGCAGAACTATTACTTACTTCGTTGGTGCAGCAGCAGGCGCTGCAACGGGTGCGGCCGGTGCCTTCACTTCAATCAATTCGACTTCAAATACCAGCGTTGCGTTCGCACCGATTGTTGGCGGGCTGCCGCGTTCGCCATACGCCAAGCTGCCCGGAATCCAGAACTTGTACTTGGAACCGGCTTTCATCAATTGCAGGCCTTCAGTCCAGCCTGCGATCACGCCGTTAAGTGGGAATTCGGCGGGTTGATTGCGCTTGTAGCTGGAATCGAACTCGGTGCCGTCCAGCAAAGTGCCACGGTAGTGAACTTTCACGGTGTCGGTTGCCTTCGGAGTAGCGCCCTTACCTTGGGTCATAACTAGGTATTGAATACCACTAGCGGTGGTTTTAATACCGGGCTTGGTTTTGTTCGCTGCCATAAACTTGGTGCCTTCAGCAGTATTCTTTTCACCCGCGATTTTGGCGGCTGCAGTGGCTTTTTCGGTCATTTTTTGCGAAAACGTTTGCAACACGGCGCCAGCTTCTTCTTGTTTGAGCGAGGTCGGTGTGCCGTTAGCAGCGGCAGTCAAACCTTTCATGAGCAAGTTGAGATCAATCTCGCTGTTCAAATCTGGAATTTGCTTCAGGCTTTGACCCATATTCATACCAATCGCGTAAGACACTTTGTCTTTGTCTGTGGTCAGCGTTTGCGCGAGTGCGCCGGTGCTTAAAGCAATGGATGCTGCAAGCACGGCTAAATTCATTAACTTCATGGTGTTTCCTTGATGGATAGTTTTTGTTGAAACAGGTGTGGCAACACGGTTCAGATAAGCATTGCGAGAAAAGTTGAAGCAAAACGACAAAACAACAGAACGCGCCCTGACCGTGGGAAAGGCGAAAAGTTCAAAACCAATAACGCGGGCCGTATTCTCCACCACATGATACGTGCGAACAACCTTTCACTGCGACGCGGTGACAAATTACTCTTCTCGAAAGCCGACTTTACGGTGTTTCCGGGCCAAAAAATGGCTGTTGTGGGCCGTAACGGCTGCGGCAAGTCATCTATGTTTCAGGTTTTTTTGAATGGCCTGGAAGCAGATCGGGGCGATTTAGACTATCCAAAGTCCTGGCGCATGGCCTCGGTCGCGCAATCGGTACCCGATAGCCCGGACAGCGCACTCAACTTTGTAATGCAGGCCGACACTGAGCTGTCTAGACTCGAAGCTGCCTTGGCGCAAAGCCATGACGGCAATGAATTGGCACATTTAACCCACGATTTTGAAGAAGCAGGCGGCTACACCTGGGAAGCACGCGCATCGAAGCTATTGGATGGTTTAGGTTTTCCGTTTTCCGATCAAAAACGCCCGGTACATGATTTTTCCGGCGGCTGGCGCATGCGCTTGGCGCTGGCGCGCGCACTTTTGGCACCGTCGGATTTGTTGCTGCTGGATGAACCCACGAATCACTTGGATTTAGACACGCTGCTTTGGCTGGAAGAATGGCTCAAGCGCTATACCGGCACGCTGCTGGTCATCAGCCACGACCGCGAGTTTTTGGATTCGGTGTGTACGCAAACGCTGCATTTAGACGGCGAAACCGCGACTTTGTATCAAGGTAACTACACCAGCTTTGCGCGGCAAAGGCATGAGCGGCGGGTGTTAGCGGCGTCTAATGCGGCCGCAGTTGACCGTCGGCGTGCGCAGCTGCAAAGCTTTGTTGATCGTTTCAAAGCCACGGCCAGTAAAGCGCGACAGGCGCAAAGCCGTATTAAAATGCTGGAGCGTTTGGAATCCTGCCCGGTTCCGGCCGAAGAGCGCGAGTTTGAGCTAGCGCTGCCAGAACCCACGCGCATGCCCGGTACACTGCTGGCATTAGCCGACGCCGCAGCGGGCTACACCACGCCGATTTTCGAGCACGCCAAAATCACCATCGGCCCAAATGAACGCATTGGTCTATTGGGGCGCAATGGCGCAGGCAAGTCCACGTTAATGAAACTACTGGCAGGCGTTTTGCCGGTATTGGCAGGCACGCGCACTACCGCAAAAGACACGCTAATTGGCTATTTCGCGCAGCATCAGGTCGAAGATTTAGACCCGCGCATGACGCCAATGGAGCTACTGCGCGAATTAGCACCGGAAACCGGCGAGCAAATTCGCCGCGATTGGCTCGGCAAATTTGCGTTTTCCGGCGAAATGGCCACCACCGCCTGCGGCCCGCGTTCGGGCGGCGAAAAGGCGCGCTTGGCGCTGGCGCTGTTGCTTTGGCGTAAGCCGAATTTATTGTTATTGGATGAGCCGACTAATCACCTTGATCTAGCGATGCGCCAAGCGCTAGCCGAAGCGATTTCGGACTTTCCGGGCGCGGTGGTATTGGTCAGCCATGACCGCGCGTTACTTTCGGCTTCTTGCGATCAATTTTATCGCGTCCACGATGGTGAAATTGAGCTTTATAACGGCGATTTAGACGATTACGCGTCCTGGCTCAGCCAGCAAAAGTCAAAAGAAAAGGCGGGCGCGAAAGCCGATGCCAAATCTGGTAATTCTGGCAATAAAACGAGCGGCAAATCCACGGAAAAGCCGACGAAAGCGCATGCCGAACGCACTAGCCTGCAGGCAACGCTCAGCAAATGCGAAAACGATGTCGCGCGCGCCACCAAAGAATTAGAAAAGCGCGATAACGAACTCTCCCAAGCCAGCCATAACGCGGTGCCGGATCGGCATCGGCTTGCCCAGCTGATGAATAAGCAAGCCGAGGCAAAGCGCAATTTGGCTGCGGCGGAAGAAGCGTGGTTGCTGGCGGCAGCGGCGGTGGAAAGTTAGCGGCGAGCGCAACATGAAAGTTCTAATATTTGGCGCGTCCGGCATGGTTGGGCAAGGCGTGCTGCGTCAATGTTTACTAGCATCGGACGTAGCTTCAGTCCTGGCAGTCGGGCGCAGTGCGAACGAAGTCCAACATGCAAAACTTCGCGATCTGGTGCTGCCGGATTTGATGAATTATTTTGCTGCCGAAAAAAAGTCCGACAAAATGACAGCCGCTGGACTGCAAGGCTATGACGCGTGCTTTTTTTGCTTAGGCGTGTCATCAGGTGGCATGGACGAGGCGCGCTACACGCAGCTGACCTACGAGCTAACGCTGGCAGTGGCTAAAACGCTGGCGCGGTTGAACCCGCTGATGACGTTTATCTATGTTTCCGGCGCGGGCACGGATAGCAGTGAACAAGGCCGCAGCATGTGGGCGCGGGTCAAGGGCCGCACTGAAAACGCGCTGATGCGTCTGCCGTTCAAAGCGGCAGTGATGTTTCGCCCCGGCGCAATCGTGCCTTTGCACGGCGCGCGTTCCAAAACCACATCATACCGGCTGCTTTACACCGTGACTGCGCCGTTATTGCCGCTGCTGCGTGCACTGTTCCCGAAACAGGTTTTGACCACTGAATCGGTCGCCAATGCGATGCTGAATATCGCACGATTGGGGGCCAGCCACTTTGGCTTGAAAACGCTTGGCGAACGTGGCGCGGTGCTGGAAGCTACGGATATTTATGCGGTTGCTAATAACAATAAGAAAGCCTAAAGCTTAAATCAGCCCCTGTTATTGCCATTTGACTCTCGAAAATGACTCTCGAAAAGGCTATACAATGGCTATACTTTACGAGGTGCTTTATGAGTGAAATCAAAATTCAAAAATGGGGTAACAGCATGGCATTTCGCATTCCAGCGCCAATGCTTCGTAGCCTAGGAATTGGTGAAGGGCAGACACTGTCGTTGTCCATTGAAGGCAATGCCCTAGTCGCGCGACCGACGCAAAAGCGTTACACGCTCGCCGAGTTGTTAGCGCAGTGTGATTTAACGCAAGCTATCAACCCCCAAGAGCGTGAATGGTTGGATGCCCGCCCTGTTGGCTTTGAGCAAATTTGATGCGTCGACCACAACGAGGCGACATCTGGCTACTTGATCTAGATCCAACATTTGGTCAGGAGCAACAGGGCAAGCGCCCGGTTATGGTTGTTTCTGAAGACGCATTTAATCGACTTGGTCTAACTTTGATATGTCCCATCACACAAGGCGGCAATCAGTCTCGATTTGCAGGTTTCGCTGTGAACTTAATGGGTAGCGGCACCGCGACGCAAGGCATAGTGCTTAGCAATCAACCGCGCACACTCGACTTGTCGGCACGACGAGGCAGTTTTGTCGAGCAAGCGCCCAGGTTTTTAGTCAGCGAAGTGTTGGCAAAGCTGCAAGCAATCGTCGAGTAAGCTTGGCGAATAAGCGACCGACATCAACTTTTAGCTAAGAACCTTCCAATGCCCGCAACGCCACCGCTGCACCCAGCAACCCCGGATGCGGATGGGTAACGACGTGGATCGCAACCGATTCCAAATAGGCGGCAAACCGGCCTTTCGCTAAAAACCGTTCGCGAAACGCGCTGGTGCGCAAAAACGGAATGAAGCGCGGCACAATGCCGCCGGCGATCACCACAGTACGCGCACCGTGAATCAGCGCGGTATCGCCCGCCACGCTACCCAGCACCGCACAAAACCTCGCCAGAGTTTTGCGGGCTAACAGGTCATGACCATCCAGTGCTGCCGCAACAATATCCGCCGCCTCGCGCAGCGGCAAATGCGCGGCCTGCAAACTAGGATGCTCGACACCGGAAAGTGCCGCGTCGATATGCGAAAGCCCAGCGCCACTGAGCAAACGTTCGTTCGACGTGCGGCCAAAGCGCGCGGTAAACCAGCGCTCAATCGCATGCTCTTCTTCACCGAGCGGCGCATAGCTTATGTGCCCGCCTTCGGTTTCAACTACATGCCATTCGCGCACCTTATCTGCACGCCGATGCCCGCCTACCAGCAGCGCAACCCCAAAGCCTGTGCCTGGGCCAATGACGCTGATTGGGCCAGCTAGTTCAGCATTCGGGTCACCGTAAAGCACAATGCGATCTGCATCGGTAAACGCAGTAACCGCGTGCGCAACCGCACCAAAATCATTCAGCACCATCAGCTTTTCTAGTTTCAAAGCGGCTTGCAATTCGCGCTGACTGAACGACCACGCGCGATTCGTCAGGCGTATTTCATCCGCAGAAACAGGCGAGGCAACCGCGATTGCGGCAAATTTAGGCTGGCTGTGCACGCCGCTGAGATAATGCTCGGCTGCATGTTGCAGGCTGGCAAAATCGGCCGCTGGTAACGATTTTTCGTGCAAAATATTGGGCGTCTGCGCTTTTAAATCGGTTAGCGCAAAACGCGCATTGGTGCCGCCAATATCAGCTACGAGCGCCAGCATTAGCGTGGCCCGCCAGCTTGCGCACCTGCATTCGCACCAAACAGGGCGCTGGCGCCATGTTCGGCGCTATCCACTTGGGCGCGCATAAAGCCGAATAATTCCCGCCCAACGCCGAACTGATTAGCCGATAAATCAATCGCTGCCGGTGCCCGCGCCAACCAATCCGCTTCGCTCAATTGCACATTCAGCGTCCCTTTGACCCCATCAATCACGATTACATCGCCATCCTGTAGTTTCGCCAGCGGCCCGCCATCTGCCGCTTCCGGCACGGCATGAATGGCGGCAAGCACTTTGCCCGAAGCGCCGGACATGCGGCCATCGGTCAACAGCGCAACCCGCTGGCCGCGATCTTGCAGCAGGCTGAGCGTGGGCGTGAGCTTATGCAGCTCCGGCATGCCATTTGCGCGTGGGCCTTGGCCGCGAATAACCGCGACAAAATCGCCCGCAAGCTCCGCCGACAGCTCCCCGCGCTCGAACGCCGCTAATAGTGCGTCCTGATTTTCAAAAACGCGAGCCGGTGCGATGATTTGACGATGCTCAGGCTTTACCGCCGATACTTTCACGATTGCGCGCCCTAAATTACCGCTGACGCAGCGCATGCCGCCTTCGGCGTCAAAAGGCGCACTGACCGGACGCAGCACCGCGCTGTCGCGTGATTCAGCGGCCGGCGCGCGCCAGCGCAATTGCAAATCATCCAAATACGGCTCCGCTGCCTGCGCCAATAAATCGCCACCGTGTACACAGCGAATATCCCGGTGCAAAAGCCCGGCGTGGATTAACTCGGCGATCACAAAGCCCAATCCACCGGCGGCATGAAAGTGATTCACATCCGCCGAGCCATTCGGATAAATCCGTGCCAATAGCGGCGTGACTTGCGATAGCTCGTCTAAATCAGTCCAGTCGATTACCAAGCCCGCCGCGCGCGCAACCGCGATCAAGTGAATCGCGTGGTTGGTGGAACCACCCGTAGCACACAGACCCACCATCGCATTGACGATCGCCTTTTCATCCAGCGTCTGGCACAGTGGCGTGTAATTGTCGCCCAAGGCCGTAATGTCGCAGGCGCGCTCAGCCGCCGCCACCGTCAAGGTATCGCGCAGCGGCGTGTTGGGACTAACAAACGCGGTGCCCGCAAGATGCAAACCCATCACCTCAAGCAACATTTGATTCGAATTCGCAGTGCCATAAAAGGTGCAAGTACCCGGCCCGTGGTAGGACGCGCTTTCTGCTTCCAAAAGCTCGTCGCGGCTGGCTTTTCCTGCAGCATAGGCCTGGCGAACACGCGCTTTTTCTGGGTTCGGTAAGCCCGACGTCATCGGCCCGGCAGGCACAAAAATAGTCGGCAAATGGCCGAAACTCAGCGCGCCAATCAACAAACCCGGCACGATTTTGTCGCACACGCCTAACATCAAGGTGGCATCAAACATTTCATGCGACAGCGCTACCGCCGTGGCAAGCGCAATGGTATCGCGCGAAAATAGCGATAATTCCATGCCGATCCGGCCCTGGGTCACGCCGTCACACATCGCCGGTACGCCACCGGCAAATTGTGCCGTGGCACCGCGATTGCGCGCCGCCATTTTGATTAATTCCGGATAGTTCTGCATCGGCTGATGCGCGGAAAGCATGTCGTTATAGCTGCTCACGATGCCGATATTGGGCTGGACACGCGCTTTCAACACAGGCTTATCCGCACCCATTGCGGCAAAGCCGTGCGCCAAATTGCCGCAGCTCAAGCGCGTGCGCGCCGTGCCCTGCTCGCGCGCGGCCGCCATGCGCGCCAAATAGTCCGCGCGCAGGGTGTTGCTACGCTCAATAATGCGGTTCGTGACGCGATCAACAGTGCTGTGCATATTTTTGGGCTCCAATAATCCGGTCTAGACTAAACGCATATGGGGTCTAGGCATAGGTGTATACGATTGCAGCTCATCGGTTGAACTTAATGTGCTGCGTCATTCAATCCGCTCGCTCCAACAGCAAATTCAAATAAAAATCGTCACCGTCAATCACCATGCGCTTCTGTCCTCTCCACGAATCGGCGTTTCGTCATTGCAAACGCAGTGAAGCAATCTCAACGCCCATTACCGGCTACGTCCTGCCACAAATCGAGCCAATTTGGGTTCGACCTTTCAACAAGTGCGCATTTACACGCACGGTTGCCAGCCTTTAACTGTTTTTCGCGCAAGATGGCGTATTTCATTGTGGCGTGGTGCTCATACCAGACGAGCTGAGTCAAGTTGGAAGTCACACCAACATAAATCACACCGTTTGGGCGATTGGTCATGATGTACACAGCAGGGTTTTTCATGGGTTCTACGCGTCTGAGATTGCTTCGCTACGCTCGCAATGACGAATTGGAATTCACTTA
>JAYUUS010000161.1:0-3891 GCA_043754435.1 Rhodanobacteraceae bacterium | reverse complement strand
TGGCAGTTTCTTCGGGCCGCTGCCAGTACCCTTTCATGACTTGCGGGCCGCGTACGTAAAGCTCGCCCGGCGTGCCGGGTTCGACGTCTTTACCGTCGTCATCGCGCACATCGAACTCGGTTGAGGGCAAAGGTAGCCCGATGGAGCCGGTGTAATCGGGGGCGTCGATACGGTTCATGGAACACGATGGCGAAGCCTCGGTTAGGCCGTAGCCTTCCACTAACGTGACGCCGGTGATTGATTTCCAGCGTTCGGCGACCGCGCGCTGTACGGCAGCACCACCCCCTACAGCAATTTTTAGCGCCTTAAAATTGATGGCGTTAAATCCGTCGGTATTCATCAAGCCGTTAAAGAGCGTGTTGACGCCGGTAATGCCGGAAAATGGCGTTTCATTAAGCAGTTTTACAAAATCCTTCATATTGCGCGGGTCGGTCACCAGCACATTTAACGCGCCAATACGCATAAAAATCATGCAGTTAACCGTTAATGCGAAAATATGATAGAGCGGTAACGCGGTAACAATCGTTTCTTGACCAGGTTTTAAGCCCAATCCTAACCACGCGCCACCTTGCTCCATATTCGCAACAATATTTCGATGGGTAAGCATGGCACCTTTGCTTAAGCCCGTAGTGCCCCCGGTGTATTGTAAAAACGCCAAATCTTCAGACTGAATTTCAGTTACTGGGATTTTATCGCCGCTGCCTTGGGCAAGAGCGGTATTAAAACCGATGGCGTTAGGCAAATTGTAGCTCGGCACTAATTTGAGCTTATGGCGCACCACTAAGTTAGTGACTAAGCCCTTGAAAAAACCAAGTTGGTCACCTAGCCCGGTGATAATGACGTGTTTGACTGAGGTTTCGTCAATGATCTCACTCAAAGTGTGCGCGACGTTTTCAAACACCACAATGGCTTTGGCACCGGAATCGACGAGCTGGTGTTTTAACTCACGCGTGGAATAGAGGGGGTTGGTGTTGACGACCACGCAGCCCGCCCGCAGTGCGCCAAACATAGCAATTGGGTATTGCAGCATGTTGGGCATCATAATCGCGATGCGGTCGCCTTGGTTAAGGCCTAGGCGATTGCGTAAAAATGCCGCAAATTGCTTAGAGCGCCGATCTAGCTCACGATAAGTCAGCGTCACGCCCATGTTTTGGAAAGCGGGCCGGTCGGCAAATTTTTCGCATGAAGTCTCAAAAACTTCGACAATCGAGCGATAGGCGGTTGGGTTGATTTGCTCAGGCACGCCTAGCTGGTAGGACTTTACCCAGGGGCGGGAGGCGGTGCTTGGCATTGACATGGAAAAACCCTCGTTAAGTTTGCTTATCCCTAACCATGCCATTAGAGTCAGCACTCGACAAGCACTAAGTGGGTCAAAATGCGTTCTTTTTCGATTCATTTGCCGCGCGTGCTGCTCTTTTTGGTGCTGGTGCTTAGCTTTTTTGCTTGCGCAAAGGCGCCGAATGAGCAGCTGTTGCGGGAAACCATTGATGCCATGCAGGCGGCAGGCGAAAAACGCGACGTCGGCGCGTTTATGAACTTTGTGAGCGATGACTTTAGCGGTCAAAACGCTAGCATGGATCGACGCGCATTGGCTGTGTATATGTTGGGAATTAGGTTGCGCACCGAAAATATTGGGGTTACGCGCACCAAGACCAGCATTACGATGCAGGGTGAGCGTGCAAAAGTTGAATTTGCGCTGCTAGTCACGGACGGTGGGAAAATATTGCCGGCGCAAGGGCAGTTTGTTTCGGCGCAAACCCAGTGGCGATTTAGCGACGGTGCGTGGAAACTAGCAAGTGCCAATTGGAGCGACGCTTTTTAATGCTTTTCCGCACGCATCATCGGTAAAAGCGACTCGCATTCGGTATCTGAGATGCTGCGTTGCTCTCGTGCCACGCTTGACTTTTTTACGGCATCACACGACTCCGAGCGCCACAGGTCTTCAAGCGTATAGACATTGCTGTAGCCCAGTTGTTCGATCGCCGGATAGCCAAGGGTGGTTAGCGCCACCATCCGCGTTGGGTTGAAATTGTTGGTGCAGTACACAACGATGCGGGAATCACGATTCGGCACCAGCGCTTTCAGGCGCTCTGCGGTCAAATCCTCAACGGGTAAGTTGATTGCGCCGCGTATGTGCTCACGCTCGAAGTATTCCTTGCCGCGCAAATCAATCAGCACGACGGATTGTTCAGCGAGCCAATCGGCCAATTGTTTGGCGTTCACCTCTTTGGGTGGGGACGCACTCGCTTGGCGGTAAAAAGCTTGTGGCTTAATCACTTTTACAGCAGTGTTTTCAGCGCTAGCTGCAGACATTAGCAAAAAGGCAGATAGCAGCGCGCCAAAGTATTGCGTTTTCATAAGTCAACTCCAGTTGCCGATGGCTTGGAAGGGAATTTAGAGCTTATACCTATCCGTGCGGCAGGGGATTAATTAAGCACCCCCGCTAAAAAGCTATAGATTTCACGCCACGCTTGATCACTTTGTTGCTTCTCCAGGCCAGTTAAAGCTTCGCGTCGAATGAGAAAACCATGCGTGGCCGCGGGGAAATAGCGCGCTGAAGTTTTGATCGCATGCGCTTTGAGCGCCTTTGCCAGCGCCTCAGCTTGGCTGGGCGGCACGATTACATCCAATGCGCCTTGCATAATCAGCACTTCTAGGCTCGGGTCGAGCTGTTGCAAATTGGCTAAGCCAAAGCGCGCTGCATATTCCTTGGGGCGGCTTTGCGGCCCGGTGCCGTAGATTTTCAGCGTCAACGCATCCTGCCCAAGCTGCCCTGATTCACGCAGATACTGCACCCAAGTATAAATGTCACTGACACCATAGCTAAAAACCAATGCTTTGAAACGATGCGTGCGTTTGGCGGCTTGGAGGCTAATCAATGCGCCGTGGCTAAAGCCCACGAGGGCGACGCGCTTAAGATCGATTTTTTCGATTACTGCGTTTTGTTCTAAATAGCGTAATCCAGCCAGTACATCATCCACTTCACCTAATGCCACCTCAACATCGCCTTCGCTTTGATCTTCGCCGCGAAAGCTAGAGGCAAACACCACATAGCCTTGCGCACTCAATTCCCGGCAGCGACGTTTAGAATTTTCGTTTACCCCGGAAATACCGCCATGATTAAACAAAATCACCGGATAAATCTGGTTTGACACATACCTGTCGGAAGATAGATGTTGCCGAGCTTGTTCGGGGGTAACAATAAACGCCTTAATTTTGAGCGGGCCGCTGGGGTAAAAAATAGTGTGTTCGGCAGCATAGGCTGGCAAATAAATACAAAAACTTACTAGGCTAAAAAACAATCGAAAATACGACATAACTTTGCCTGCGCGCCGGTCTGTAACGCGTCTAAAAACGGTTAAGCTTCGTAGTGAAGCACTATTTTTCACCCTATGTCCAACTTTCAAGGTTAAACATGACTGATTCGACGTCAAAGCGAGCGCGGCTTTTTGCAATGTTAGGCTTTAGCTTGCGCGCACTTATTGATGATAGGCGTGCTGCCAAAGCAGCACTGACTTTTTTTTGGCCAGCATTTTTCATGAGTGCAGCGCAGGCGGCTGAGATTTCCGGGACAGTTACCTTGACATCTGACGGTAAACCCTTGCTGGTTACAGAGTCGCGTGAGGCGGTGGTGTATTTTAAGAGTGCGATTAAAGTGCCGCTTTTGGCACCCAAAATGCCCTATGTGATGCGTACTGAGCGTAAAGCGTTTGTGCCAAGCGTGCTGCCGGTGATGCAAGGCTCGTTAGTCGTGTTTCCAAACGCCGACCCAATTTTGCACAACGCGTTTTCGACCGTGCAAGGTAACAGCTTTGATACCGGGGTTTATGGCAAAGGCGAGGGCGAATCAAACATCTTTAAAAACGTCGGAGTTGTACGCGTTTATTGCAA
>JAYUUS010000160.1:0-3892 GCA_043754435.1 Rhodanobacteraceae bacterium | reverse complement strand
TCAGATTGCCAGCGCCGCGCAGCGCGATAAGTTGTTGCATTTCGGCGGCAGTCAGCGCCCCATTGATTCGTGCGACGACATACTCATTGGATTCGACCGCAATTCGATTCGCCGGTTGAACAGCGTTTGGCTCGGCCGCCTGCAAAGGTGACAGCCTTGCTGTGTAAGCGTCGGAGGTTGCCGCAAGTGCTTGCTTGGCACTTTGCAACGACATTTGATCCTGAATAACGCGTTCAACAGCGTTGCCAAATGCCGTGTCCCATTGTCGCGGATTGCAGGCGATGTCTGGTGCCAGATAATGGCCAGCGGCCCAAACATCTGACAATTGTGCGATTGCTTCGATGCGATCGGAATGAGCGTGAGCATTGCCGTAAATCAGTAGACTGACCACAATCGTGATGATACTGCCCGCAAGTTTAACGCCAATCATGTTTGAACCTCTTGGTGTGTGCCTTGATCACGTATTGATCCGTTTATCATAAAAAGTACGCGATCGACTGACGCGATGGTCTCCGGACGATGAGCTATGACGATGCGTGTCATTCGCAATTGACTGATCGCAGTATTCACTTGTTTTTCACGTAGCAGATCCAAGTGACTAGTCGCTTCGTCTAGCAACAAAAGCTGGGGCTGTCGATACAGAGCACGAGCGAGAATGACACGCTGTTTTTGCCCCCGGACAGCGAAGAGCCCATATCGCCAATATGACTCTGATAGTTCATAGGCATGCTCATTATGTCGTCATGTACTGCTGCCAAGCAAGCTGCGTCACGCGTTCAATTGAAACACCTGCATCGAAAAAGCAGATATTGTCAGCTATTGTGCCTGCAAACAATTGATCATTCTGCATGACTGCCCCAACGAGCTTTCGATACGTGGCCTAGCTTTTTCCACCGCCCCAGAAAACCTCAGAGAAAAGCCACTCTCAGAGCCAAAAACCACCTTTTTCGCCCTACTTTGCCCGGTGCTGAAGTCCATAGCTGAACTTGCGAAAGACTAAAACAAAAAGGCCGGTAGCTGTTATGCATACCGGCCGTTTTGGTCTTTTCTACTTGTTGAGGTGGTGGAGGGTGGACACCGCGTAACACCAACAACCTTGTGGACGCGTGCGGGCTAAACTAGGCCGCTGACGCATGCAACTGCACACCCAAAGCCTTTGTCACTTTCAGAATCGTCGCGAAACTTGGATTGCCGTCAGCGCTGAGCGCCCGGTACAAACTTTCTCGGCTCAATCCAGCCACGCGCGCGACTTCCGCCATGCCCTTGGCGCGCGCAATATCGCCGAGTGCGCGCGCAATTCCGGGCAGATCATCGGGCGCATCACTCAGCCAAGCATCCAAATACGCCGCCATTTCTTCAGGCGTTCGCAGCTGTTCAGCGACGTCGTAGCTGAGCAAGGTTGTCTTTTTGGTTAAAGCAATTTTGGTCATCATTCGCATCCTATAAATTTCTTACCAGCTGTAGCGCCAAGTCAATATCCTGATCCTGCGTCGACTTGTCCCCGCCGATTAGCAGCACGATTAGCGTTTCACCACGTTCGGTAAAATAGACACGATATCCGGGTCCGACATCTATTTTCAGCTCAACTATCCCTTCCGTTAGCACGCGATGTTTTCCCGGATTTCCGTGCAAAAGCCGATCAACACGTACTTGGATTCGAGCCCGGGTAACCCGATCTTTCAGGCCGTTGATCCAATCAAGATATTGCTTTGTAAGTTTCAACTGCATCGGCATATAGTAGCCTACATGCTACTTTCGTCAAGTCTAAATACTCGGAATTCGGAATGCCAATCCAGTTTGACACAATTTCCAATGTGCTTTTCGGTATGACGATTTTGGTGTTGATCGCCTACATCTTGAAGTCTTTGCGGTGCCGCAAAGACTTCAAGCGACGCCGTTTTAGCCGTTGCACGCGGCCCAACCAAGCACCAAAGCAACAGCGCGCCCGCCAAATCCGCAAACCTGGCTGGGTTAAAGCCGAGGTTCTGCGTCTGCTTGCTATGACGCGAGGCCACGCTGGATGCCGCACCGTGGCGGCCATGTTCAACGCCCGTTTTGCCTTTCGCGGTGAATCCGTTAGCAAAACTTACGTCGCTGAGCTGCGCAAAAAATCGCGCTATGAAATTTTGCAGTTGCGTAAAATACTGCGCCAACCACCACGAGCAGGGAAACCGAATCAAACCTGGGCATTGGACTGGACGAATGTCACGATTAATAAGGAAGCTCAAACAATTCTTGGCGTAATCGATCACGGTAGCCGCCGACTGTTGGCGCTGTGTTTTGCGGACAAAAGCGCAAAAACGGTCTTGAACGTATTGGCGCGCCTGATTGCCACATTCGGCAAGCCAAAATCGCTGCGCACCGACAATGACGGCGCATTGGTGTCGCTGTACTTCGCGCTGGCGATGCGGCGTTTGGGCATCAAACACCAACGCACCCCGCCGCACAGCCCGTGGGCAAATGGCCGCATCGAGCGCTTTTTTGGCACGTTCAAACGGGTGATTCGACAAATTCAAATCGACAGCAAAGCTCGGCTTGAACAAGCTATCGGCGAGTTCGCATTTTTCTACAACCTGCGGGGGAACGACGACGCCGTAAGTTTGAGTAGAGCCAAAAACATTGGCACCGAAATCTTTCAGCTCTACTACAACGTAATTCGACATCGTTCCCCCGAAGGTATTGGGCGAGCTGAAAAAGCCTGCCGATAATTAAAGGAAAAAGTTTCACCAAAAATCCCTGCCAATGCCAAGGCCAGCGCGCTGTCCGCGTATTGGCTTGGGTTTTGGCTACGAATTTCGCGGATTTTGGCTTCACATTGGAATATTCGGGGTCGGATTTAGCGTTAGTTGAGGTGGAAGTGATCTTTTAAGCCGAGTTTTAGTTGGTGTTCGGGTTTGAAAATCGACTTGATTGATGATGACTGTGAATGAAACGGACGCGGACATGACACCATGCTGAAGACACGACAATTTTCGCATTTTGGCGCATTTATATTTTGAGGAATATGGCAATAAGAGTTCTGTAACCGGTTAGATTTTATCAATCAAAATAGTGCGGCCTCGCTACAATCTGGTCCATTTCGACAATCAATCCAACGAATTTTTCCACGAGTTGCACCATCTCTATTATCAATTTCAAAGTCAACTTTTTCGCATTCCGAGGTTCTCATTACCTTTCCGAATTGCTTAGGAGAAGTTAATAAAGCTTTCCCAACATAGTTATTCTCAGAATTTGCAGTGACGCAGTATGCGAGTCCAATTGAGCGATTACAATTAAATATAACTAAAGCAATCATTACAGCAAGAAAAAATGATATTTTTTTCACTTGCAATCCTCGCAGGCATCCAATGCTGGCCGAAATATGTCGAACAATCGATATCCATCAATAAGCCACTTGTTTGAGACACATATTGCCTTGATTGATGATGACGGTGAATGAAAAGTACGCGGACATGACAACGCGGACATGACACAATACTATTCAGCAATAATAGGATCAATGCCGGATATTTTTGCCCATTCACATGATGACCCATTACAACTTGCTTTGCGAGGATTTAATTCAGGTACGGCATCATGAGACGCAATAATTCGACTTGCACATTTATTTCTTGTTTCAATGAACGCATGTTCAAGCTTATTTTCTTGCGGAGAGTCTTGCAAAAAAATCGCACGAATGCACCGCTTTACTTTGCTTTGAACAACCAAATTTTTAAAAAATGTCGTCACCACGAATCTGCCGTCAGCACATTTCTTTCCTACTTGTGATCTGTAAGAAACAACATGCATAAAATTTCCTGATTAGCGCTAATCCTCAGTACGTCTCATGAAATGCGACGGTTGGAAACTAGCTTAAGCACTCCACAGGCAGTTGGAGCGGCGGAAATGGCGA
>JAYUUS010000159.1:0-11829 GCA_043754435.1 Rhodanobacteraceae bacterium | reverse complement strand
TTTGATCCAACTGACTCAATCCCGTCTGGCCGCCAATGGCAAGATCGGCGGTTTGTCCCGCTACGACATTCACGCCCTCCATCGTCGTCAGCAACTCTTGATGGGTCGCATTAATTTGCTTCACCGCTGCGGCAATTTGATTGGTAGAGCTACCAAAACCTTGAACGGTGTGTTCCTGCTGGCGACTGGTTGCGGCAAATTCAGTCGCGGTCGACATTAACTCAATACTGGCTTGCTTTACCCGCGACACCAACGCGCGCAAATTACCGCTCATGGTAGAAATCGCGCCGAGCAAGCTGCCGGTAATGTCACGCGCGTCCACACGCGGCATTTCGGTACTCAGATCCCCGGCAGCCACGCGGTTAGCGATGTCACTCGCCATACGAATGCGCCCGGTCATGCGCGTTACGGTGCGGTTCGCCACCCAGGCCATCACGACCACGGAAACGAGGATCAAGATCGCCAACACCACCAAATACCGCGTCAAGGTTGATACGACGTTAAGCGCACTGGCTTCGCGCTCAGCATTTTGCAATCGACTTAAGCGCACCACCTCATTAATCGCGACCCGATGCGATTCGTAGTTTTGCTGCATGCGCGCCAATGCGCTGGCAAGTTGGAGTGCCTCACCCGCTTGCAGCGCAGGTATAAATTCACGATCACGCACCTCAAAAAAATCAATTGCAGACTTGGCTGAAGTGGTCGTCAGCACGTCATTCAAAGCACCTGCCGGCAAAGTCCGCTTCCAAAATTCCAGCCGCGTGTCATATTCGACCCGAAGCTCAGTGCCGCGCGCAATGAGAGTTTGACGTTTTGCTGGATCCGGCTCGTCTTTGAGCTGCAGTGCCACTAAATAGGACTCAATAATATATTCCGGCGGCGGCAAAACATCCGCAATCAAAGCGTTGCCCTGGTCAATTTCCTCATAGATTGGCCCCATCACGCGGACCTGCTGCAGGGCATAGCCACTCAAGCCAACAAACAGCGCGAACAGCGCAATAAATCCGGCGACAAAATAAGTGAGCTGTCTTGAAAGCTGCAAGTCGCGCATGAGCCAGTTCCAATGTGGTTAGAGAGTATTATAAGCACGGAAGCTCATGTTTTTATTGCAATAAATGGTGATAAATTCGCGCGAATCGGCGGGCTAGGCGCTTAGGTATCTCGGTAGCGCACGAGCTGATAAGGTGCGTTCAATCTTTAAGCCCACAATTGTTTATGCGCTTTGACATCATTACGCTTTTTCCTGAGGAATTCTTGCGCGCTTTGAGTTTCGGCGTGGTCGGCCGCGCGATTGCGCGGGGTGATGTGCAAGTGCAGTGCTACAACCCGCGTGATTTCACCACCGATGCCTATAAACGCGTGGACGAGCGTGTTTACGGCGGTGGGCCGGGTATGGTGATGCTTTTGGAGCCACTCAAATTAGCAGTGGCAGAGCTTCGCGCCGCAGCTCTAACCCCTGCCCCGCTTACGCTACTTTCGCCGCAGGGGCAAACATTCAACCAAGCGCAGGCGCGCGCAATGAGCTTAAGGCCGCGCATTATTTTACTTTGCGGGCGTTATGAAGGCATCGATCAGCGCTTTATCGACAGCTATGTTGATGAAGAACTGTCGATCGGCGATTACGTGCTGAGCGGCGGCGAATTAGGCGCATTGGTGGTCATCGATGCGGTCACGCGGCTGCGGCCGGGCGTGCTCAACAAAGCCGCAAGCGCCGAGCAAGACTCGTTCGAGAATGGCTTGCTGGATTGCCCGCACTACACACGGCCTGAAAAAGCCTTGGAAGGTGAAGTACCTGAGGTGTTAAAAGGCGGCAACCACGGCGAAATTGCGCGCTGGCGCCGTATGCAAAGCTTGGGCCAAACCTGGCTGAAACGGCCCGATCTTTTGGCGAAGTTAACGCTGTCAAAAGTGGATTTGAAGCTATTGGCGGAGTTTCAAAATACCGCCCAGGCCCACCCAACACCCTAGGCGGCGGTAATTTTTTGTTCAATCGCGCCAAAAATACTGACACCCGCTGCATCCAGCATTTCAATCCGCACGGTGTCGCCAAAGCGCATAAACGGCGTCGTCGCAGCGCCACCTTTAATGACTTCCAAGGTGCGAATTTCCGCTAAGCAGCTAGCGCCAACGGATTCATCCTGATTTGCTACCGTACCGGAGCCAACGATGGTGCCAGCCGCCAACGGCCGGGTTTTTGCCGCGTGTGCAATCAGCTGGGCAAAATTAAACTGCATATCAATGCCCGCCTGCGGCGCGCCAAAATGTTCGCCATTGATTTTCGAGCGCAACGGCAAATGCACTTTGTTTTGCTGCCAAGCCGCACCCAATTCATCTGGGGACACCAACACTGGGCTTAACGCCGAGCGCGGTTTGCTTTGCAAAAAGCCAAAGCCTTTCGCTAACTCATTAGGAATCAAATTGCGCAAGCTCACATCATTTATCAGCCCAATTAGCTGGATGTGCATACCTGCGCTTTCACTATCAACGGCCATTGGCACATCGTCGGTGACGATAATCACTTCGGCTTCCAAATCGATTCCGTAGTCTTCACGGCCGACCAGTACCGCATCGCGCGGGCCCAAAAATCCGGCGCTGACGGCTTGATACATCAGCGGATCAACATAAAAACTGTCCGGCACTTCTGCACCACGGGCTTTGCGCACGCGTTCTACATGCGGCAAATAGGCGGAGCCATCGACAAATTCATATGCCCGCGGCAAGGGTGCTGCCAGAGCATGAAAGTCCAGTTCGAAAACTTCTTGTGCGTCAATGGTTTGCGCATTTTCTGCCAATTCCAAACGCTCGGATAATGCGTTTAAACGTGGTGCTGCGTTCTGCCAGTCATCCAGTGCCGCTTGCAGGGTTTTGGCGATGTGTGGGCAGGCCACGGCGCGCGTGAGTGCGCGGTTAACCACGATCAGCGTGCCATCCCGGCCGCCGGATTTTAACGATGCAAGTTTCATAAAGTTGATCCACAGTAAAGTGCCTAAGTTTGCCAGAATATTGCGGCTTGCTTGAAAGCAAAATTGGAACAGCAATTGCGCGTATGAGTTGGGTTTTTCACCTGCTTGGCTATCAATAACAAAAATAACATTTGCGTTCTGTAGAAAATCTCCCGCATGATGGATTTTTCGCAGTTCTGCAAAAAATGCGTATTCGTAGGTCGTTTTGCCAGTGCTCCAGTGCTTTCGTTTGATCGAGTCGCAGCACGCTTTGCGCGCTGGCTCCCCGTACTTTCTGATGATCCCGCACGACGCGGCGCGCTCAAGCACGTGGCGTTATTGAGCTTCCTATCAGGCTTACCACTCGCACTAACGACTGGTACGCTGGAAGCATGGGCCGCATCCGAAGGTTTTGCACTCAAAACAATTGCTTGGCTGGGCTTAGCGGGGTTCGCGTATTTATTGAAGCCGCTCATTGCGCCGCTGATTGATGCCATTCCGCTGCGCGGTTCGCGCCGAAAGATGTGGATTCGCATTGCCGGTTACGCGATTGTGTTGTGTATCTCCGGCATGGCATTTGGCGCAGCAGGGCACAGCCTAATCATCGTTGCTGTCGCCGCATTTTTGCTGGCTTTTGCCGCCGCATTTTTCGATGTCGCTTTTAACGCATGGCAGATAGACCGCTTTCGCTCTGTAGACACCGATTACGCGGTCGCCCTGTCCGTTTTGGGCTTTCGCTGCGCAATGCTGGTTTCCGGCGGCATCGCGATTTTTTACGCCACTTCAATCGGTTGGGCGGCATCCCTGACGGGAATTGCGTTAATTGCGCTTTTGCTCATCAGTACAATAAACATTGATGAGTCTCCGCTTGCGGACACGGCAGACAAGTCTCCGCTTGCGGATACGGTAGACGAGCCAAATCCGTGGGCGTTTGCGTGGCGTGCTGCCAAAGACTGGGCAGGCAAATCACATCTGGCGGCATTCGTTGTGTTTGTCGTGAGTTTCAAACTCACCGATGCGCTAGCGCAGGCGCTCGCCGGCACGATGTTGCTGCGTGAGGCCGGTTTCACGCTGGAAGAACTGGCTATTGTTGGCAAATCCTGGGGCTTACTGGCCGGGCTCATCGGTTCTGTCCTCGGTGCTGCGTTCGCAACTAGGCTCAAGCTCGTGCCCTTTATTTGCATCATTTGCGTACTGCAGGGCGCCACTAACTTAGGTTATCTGACGTTACTTCACGGTGGCACGCTGCAACTACTTGCGGCGGTGGTTGCGTTCGAGCAACTGGTGGGCGGGGTTGGCAATGCTGCCCTGTTGGTGCTGACCATGCGGCTCACAAACCCCTGCTTTTCCGCAACTCAGTTCGGAATTTGGTCGTCATTAGGGCTTTTACCACGCACCATCGTGGCACCCATTGCGGCATGGGGCGTGGTCAGCTTTGGCTGGCATGACTATCTTTGCTTGACCACACTCGCCTGCGTGCCGCCCATGATCGCTATTTGGCTGGCACGCAATTCGAGCGTATTAAACGAAAAATGGGGCAAACATGAACTTAACACTTGAAATTGCAGTGGAAGGACACGCGCTGCGCGTGCGAGTTTTCAAAGGCGGCACCTTGCATTATGAGCCCGGATCACCCGAGCTGCGTCACGCCTATGCACTGCTGGCATTGATACGGTGCTCCGCCACGCCGGAGCGTTTAGTCAACGCGGAAGAGCTGCAGAGCTTGCCTATTTTTGCAAATTCCAAACTCAGCAGCATCGGTGCCAGTTTTGGCTCCAGGCACATCGGTACGCAGTGCAAAGCGCGCGGTTTGACCGAATTGTTTTATTTTCAAAACATCACCAAAGCATGGCGCTTGCAAATAGCCAGCAGCGACATCGTTTTGTACGGTGGCACCGAAAAGATACGCGCCGCGCTCCACTTAAGCGCAAGTCAACTCCCCAGCACGCAAGCCCACGATTTCAGCTGGGCGGGCCACGCCGTGCGCTGTTTGTTGGCGACTGACTATAAAGCCAAAATTAAGTTAGACGTCGTCCAAGCCGGGCGCGCCGCGCTGAACGCTGCGGGCAATGATCCCTTACGCAGCATGATCTCGCGCTTTCTGCAGGTGCGCGCAGCCTCGCACCACTCCGCCGAAGCCTATGAAAATGCGGTGGAAAAATTACTCGACGCGATCAACGACAACACCGATGAAAACGTGCGCGCAATCGGCCGCAGCGTACGCCTGCGCACCATCGCACTCGGACATTTCGCACGTCGCCACGATCCGTTCAGCTGGGCAAACGCGATTACTGATTTGCACTTGAACATCAATGAGGCCAAATCTTTAAGCGATTTCGGCGCGCTAGCACTACTGTACGAAGTAATTGCGATAATTATGGTGCGGCAAAAACCGTTTGATACGGTTCAACGGGCGCAAGTCAGTGAGTACTTCCAAAGCGCGATTGCTCTACAAATCCACTGCCGCGACACCGTGCGGTTGCAAACCGTACTGCACAACGCCGCCAACTTTGAATCCGTCGCCACCACCAGCTGGCGCGTACCGGCACTGCGTTGGCAGATAGAACAAGTGGAGTTAGCGCTACTGATGGCAAATGTCGCCAAAGTACACAGCGCCTCGGCACAAACCTACTGCTTGTTGCTCATGCTCTATGCCAGCAACGGCCAGTTCGAACACGCATTAATGCAAGCGCAGCTTGCCGATCAAGCCTTAGCAGACTTAAAAAACCCCATCGAGCACGCACACCGCGCCTACGCCCAAGGCCACCTGCACTGGTGGCAGTACGATTTATTGGGCAAACAACCCGAGCACAAACGCCAAGCCCTAGTACATCTTGAGCGCGCCCGGGAGTTGTTCCACACCGTGCCGGATCATCTCTATGAAATCACTTTGACCACGCAAATTAGACACTTGAAGGCCGATCAGGTACTGACGCGGGAGGCGATGCAGGCGGCATTTGAGAAAGGTTGACGCCGTTTTGATCTGACCCGTTTGGGGATGTGAATTGGTGTGAATCGGGGTTTTGGTAGGCTGGACAAGTCATCAACCCAGGAGAAGGCAATGTTTATCGATTTCATGTTCAGGCGAACGCTATTGACTGGCCTAACAGCGCTGTTGTTCAGCGGCCTATGCCACTCAAAGATCATCGATCTTTTGGTTCTTGATTCAACAACTGGTTTTCGAATCAACGATGCGAAGGTATCTGGTCTCCAAATTAGTGCGGGCAAGGCAGAAATTGAACTTTTCGAAGGTACGCAGCCGCGAAAAATCGAAATATCTGCGAATGGCTTCCAAGCAATGACGGTTGAGCAAACTGTATCCCAACATACGACGGATATTGTATTCCGTCTATCCCCCAAGAACGTGGATCGAACTTGGATTCCAAGTTGTGCGCAGCTTTATGGGCATGTGGCAGACAGCGATTTCCTACCTGCCGACAACTTTGTCGTGACTACGAAACCATCAGCTCAAGTTGAATACTTCACTGGTGGAAGGTATGCAGTGTGTTTTGAATCAAATTTAGAGGATTCCACGCTAGTTGAAGTCGCTTACGCTAGCGGACGTCAAGCAAGCTATAGCGTGGAGCTCAGTCAACTCGAGCGCGTTTTTCTGAATACGCATGAGCTTGATGGCATTGTAGACGCAACATCTCGGGCATCAAAGGCCCGCAGAGGTGTGCAGCCTCTTTGGACGGCATCCGCGCCGAGCCCTTTGAATCTTTTGAAAGCGCAAACGATCAAAACTATGCAACCCCCTCAATTCATCACCGTTGGCTGCGGCAATTCGACGTGCACACAGTCCTGCAGTGGCTGCAGTTGCCCATCAATACAAACCTACACCTTAGAAGACTATGTCAATTTGGGCATTGACAATGAACTTGGAGCAGGTTTTGGAACGCAGGCAGTGCGATCAAACGCTATCGCTTATCGCACATACGGCGCTTACCGAGTAAGAGTTGCAAATCTGTGCGCTAATTACGCTATTTGTGCTGGCCCAGCCTGTCAAGCCTTCGACGCCAGTAGCGGATTCAGCGCGACAAGCCCGAGCACCCTTGGCGTAATGTTGGCGACTACAAGTGCCACGACGCCTTTCTTTGCTGAGTACTCTGCTCAAAACAATAATCTGCTATCGCCCAACAACTGCACGAGTTCTACTCAGCCTTGCTGCACCAGTACACCGACATGCGGAAATGGCTTCATTGGTGATGGCGGAGGTTGGGGTTGTCTAGCGGACACCCCTAACCCAAGCCAGCCCTACTGCAATGGTCATCGCAAAGGATTGAGTCAATGGGGTGCCTCTTATCGAGACCTAACGTTAGGCCAAAAGTGGCCGCAAATAGTCGACTTTTATTACAACAACTCAGGCAGTCCGGCAGGCAATCGATCAGCCTTTTTCACCTCATCAGTTTTAGTTAGTTCCGTAACCGCACCGTCCACCGCCAACGCCCTTTCAACAATTTCGATGGTTGCATCGGTGGACAATAAAAACTATGTCACGATGTCCAATTTGATTTGGCGCCCCTTGTTGGTGGGCACTTCAACCATTTCAGGATCCAACTCGCAGGGGAGCGTAAGTCTTCCTGCAGGCGTTTCCAATCCAAGTGTCAACATGCAACTTCCAGCCGCGATTTCTAGCGGATCATATTCTTCAGTGTTGGAACTTTGGTTGGATGCCGATCAGAACGGCACAGTCTCCGATTCGATTGACCTGCTGCTGCAGCGCGTCAATGGCAATGCTGTGACAGTTGGATCAGGTAGTTCATTCAATCTGCAAGTGAACCGAAACGGCACGGGCACCGGGACTGTGACCAGCTCACCAGCAGGAATCAATTGCGGTTCAACCTGTAATGCCTCATTCGCAAATAATACGTTAGTGACCTTGACGCCTTCTCCGGTTGCTGGATCGACTTTTTCGTCATGGTCGGGCGACTGCTCTGGCAGCAATAGCTGCCAAGTCACGATGAACCAAGCACGCTCCGTAACAGCAAACTTCAGTATTTTAAGCCAAAGTTTTCGAGTAATTGCGATGATCAATTCACCGTTCGGTAGTTCTGGCCTGATTCTCCGCATTAATGGAGTAGACAACAGCAATATTCCAGTGCCAACCACAATCAGCCTAGATCCATTGATTCCAAGCGGGCAAACGTACAATGTGAGTGTGATTCAGTCGCCACCTGGGCTTACCTGTACGACTTCAAATGGCTCCGGCACGGTCGGTAACTCAGCGCCGCAAGTCACCGTGAATTGTGCACAGAATTTCGCTCTGAGCGTTTCGACGGTAGGATCTGGTTCGGTCACTAGCAATCCTGCAGGCATCAATTGTCCGTCAAGCTGTGTTGTTGGTTTCGCGCAAAACTCGAACGTGCAATTGACGGCCACGCCTGGGCCAAATGCCAATTTCACTGGCTGGACCGGAGCATGCTCTGGCAACAATGAAATCTGCAATGTGTTGATGACTCAAGCGCGAGATGTGACGGCCAACTTTGGAACAGCTGCAATCTACCAGGTGACATTGACCGTCAACGCCAACGCCGCATCGTTCACCCCAAATTTGCAGGTAGACATCAATGGCACGGTCGTCGATGTACCTGGACCGATAATCCAGTCCTACGGGCCAACGATGGCAAATGGTCAAGGTTATTCGATGTCGATCATCAGAAATCCTAGCGGTTTTAATTGCCAATTTACCTCCGGGCAGTTTGGCACCGTGAACGGAACAGCACCCCAAGCACGAATTCTTTGCAGCTCGCAATCAGAGCTAATTTTCTTTAGTGGGTTTGAATAACGGTAGGTGCAAGTTTTTTTTGAGGCATTTCTTCAACGATTAATCAATACAGGAAATTAACAAAATGAAAAATCTAACATTCTCTCTCGCTCTGATTCTCAGCGCCGGAACCATGTCAAATGCGCTTGCAGCTGATGCGTTCGTTACGACGTTACAGACCTTGCCTGGCAAAACTTGCGAAATACTTGGGGCGGGTCCCATTTACGGCACCTCGGAAATTCGCTACGGCATCGCGGGTTCAGTTGTGGCGACAGCGACAGTCAATGCAGTCAAAGGAATCGCCACAAATGCTGGCGACAAGGGCGCAAACACGGTGTTGGGCTTGCAATTGCTCATCATTCCGCTCGAAAGGAACAAAGGCCGCGAGTTTGGCGATGTGGTTGCAGTTGGTACGATGGCGAATTGCAAGTAGGGCTTGTGTATGACACCCAACCTCAGATTCTTCGCCGGATTTTGTTTTGCAGCACTTTTCTCCGTGCCTGCGTACCCAAAAAGCGGAGATATAGTTTTTGTCGATGGATTTGAAATTCCAAGAGCAAATGTGATTCTTGGCGGATTAGCGTTGGGTTCTTTGCCGGGACAGCAAGCGCAGGTTCAATGGCGAAGCGACAACAACGAGAACGCGTCTTGTGAGATGACGCAACCAGCTTCCACGCCAAACACTGTCGTGTCCGGCTGGAGTGGGGTTCACGGTGAGACTGGAATCCTTTCCGTGCAAATGCCAAACGCGCCTTTCGGAACCACAATTAGCTTGCAAGCCACTTGCATTGGAGCAAACGGCACGGCGACTGGACAGTTGTCGACCACCATCGTGAACAACTTGCCGCCATTGCTTACCTTCATCGACTCACCGAACCAAACCATCAATGAAGACACGAGTTCTGACTTGATTCGATTTGCGGTCGATGACCCTGATAACACGGTGCCAGCAGGATCAATTTCTGTGACTGCGCAGAGTTCTAATCCTGTACTAGTGAGTGCGGTCGGCATCACATTGGGTGGCGCTGGCACGCGTGATCGCACGATTCAACTGACCCCTAATCGCGATCAAGTTGGAAGTGCAATCATTACGATTACGCTTAGCGACAATCTTAGCGTTAGCAGTTACGCGTTTAGCTTGACGGTGAATGCGGTAAATGACGCGCCAACGTTTAACGCACCCGCGACTATCTCGCTCGCATCAAATACACCGCTGACTTTAGACTTGCCATTCGCGAGTGAAATGTCGCCCGGCGGTGGCATTGACGAGGGAAATCAGAGCTTGTTTTGGTTGCCAGTGCTTTTGGGTTTATCGAATTCTGGATCACCGACTGCTGGGGATATTTTGGGAAATCCTGCTGTGCTGCCGGTATTGGTTACCAATTTCGAACCTAATCAAGACTCAGCAAACCTAATTTTTGATTTGCGTGATGTGGGCAATGGCCAAGCTGCAGCGGGGTACGTATGCCTGCGTGCAAGATTACGAGACAACGGTGCGCCACAACTAACGTCGATAAGGCCGGTGTGTTTAACGGTTGGAATTCCAGCCTGTCCAGTAAGTTGTAATTGAGAAAAGCGATCCATGAGCACCCAATGGCAATACCTACAAGACGGCCAAAGCATCGGGCCTATCGACGAAGATGATCTGCGCGAGATGCTTGCATCAGGTGAGTTGAAACCATCAACGCCAATTCGTTGCACTGATCTGGGAGAAGCGTCGTGGCGGCCTGCGAAGTCCGTATCTGAGTTTAAGGCCTTGTTTACTTCACTGGCCGTTTTGGTTCCGGTGCCGAGTGATGCCGTATCGTCCATTGCAGTCGTTGAAGCGTCTAAACCAACGTTCGACGTCAATCGCCCCATTCTGGTTTCATTTGAAACAAACGGCCCCATTGAAGCAATCACTGCGCGGGAGGAAGGCGCGAATGTCGTGAAATGGATGTGGCGATTTGCGTTTGCCGCTTGGGCGGTTTGCTTTCTGCCAATTCCAGGTTTGAGCACATTTTTGGTTTGGTTGTTTGCAGCAGTATCTGGCACGTTGGCGTTTGTCGCACTATTTAAAAACCGTGTGGGTGCGGGCATTGGCTGCTCGATTGCGCTAATGCTAGTTACCCCAGCTGTGTGGTTTTTCTCGCTCTGGCTATATGCCATGCTTTTGGGAACGTCGATGGTAAATGCAGAACGCGCTGCGCAGGCGCGACGCAGTGGTTCGCAAAGCGAAACTGTTTCGCAAAACAACGATGCGCGTGCCAACGAATTACGTCGTCAGGAAACGCAAGCGATAGAGTTGCAGCAGCAGGCAGAACGTGAACGTCAAGTGCAGGAGCGTGAAGCACAGCAGGCGCAAGCACGCGCGGAACAAGCAGCCGCTGAAGAACAGAAGCGCCTGCGCGAATTAGAAGTATCCAACCAAGTTTGCACTGGACAAAGCAGCGTTGTTTCGACGGACGACTTTGAAAATTTTCGCTCTCGGCTAAAACAGTATGCTGGCGAAATAAACTCTGATACCTCTTATATCGATCATCTGTTTGAAATGCACAAGCGACCCGAGCCTTCATTAAGTAGGACGCCAAATGATCGAACTTATTGGTGGGAGGCCGCACTGGTGACAAATTTTGAAGATGTCGCCACAGGTGAAGTTGACGCCAATTGGCAAGTTATCAACTACCGGCAACGAATTCGTTCCTTGGACGTAGAAGTGCGAGAAGTTAGTAGCTTTTACGCAGAAACTCAGCTTCTCAAAGCGTGGGTCAACGAAACACTGCTGCCCGTTTACCGAAGCGCATTGGAAAATGCACACGGCGAAGCGATTTGCGCGCTGAGGCGGCCTGAGATCGATAAGGCTAGCGTTGCGGAGGTCTATGTTAGGAGCGTTGCAGGCTGGCCACCTCCACCTCCACCGACAGAAATGCCAAAACAGCTCGAAGAGGCCCATAACGCCCAAAGTACGGCGCGTATAACTGAGGCTGGCGTAGTCGGGCAGTGGCGTGATCAAGACGGAGTCTGTGAGTACAACGCAAACTACTTCCTAGTGCCTCATCCACTCTTAAAAATGGGGTACAGACGCTTGAGCTTTATGCGGGCGTCGGTGACCTTGAATTGCCAATCGACGGCGCGTTGTTGGGC